>WFSA01000168.1 GCA_015486215.1 Anaerolineae bacterium
GATTTTACCCCTGAGGAAAAAGTGACACCCTATGGCATTTTGCTTCCTGACCATGGGCGGGTTTACATCTATTTGACTACAAGTCACGTTACGAGCGACTTCATCGCAGATCGTTTTGAGGATTGCTGGCAACAAATAGAAAATGAGTTTCCAGATGTTCAAAAGCTAATCATTCATCAAGACAATGGGCCGGAAAACCATAGTCGGCGCACGCAGTTTATGGCGCGTATGGCGCGGTGGGCAGATCAATCTCAATTGACCGTCTATTTAGCATATTACCCCCCTTATCACAGCAAGTACAACCGAATCGAACAGGTTGCGAACGTATAGTTATTTTTCACAGATGGCCTTAGACAAAATGCAACGCACCTTTGAGGTGCGTCGCACTTGGGGCGACCACCTCCACATCCATCTCAAAAACGGCCGTTTATCCCCATCATCCACCTTTTCCACAGGCGCGTAATACGGCCGTGTGTGGGCGTTGATGATGAGGGCGGGCTGTTAAAAACGGCCGTTTGTTGTTTAAGCTAATCTATGAGGGATGAGATTGAGAGATTAAAATAATGGTAATACTGTGTTATCTTGCCAACTCAATTGCTTTTTCTGTCAGCCATACATTAACGAGTGTTTCCAATGAAATACCACGCACTTGAGCAAACGATGTAAGCATTTCACTCAATTCGGGGATGATATTGACTGCTTTTTTTTGAGGGGCGATTTGAATATCAAATTGAACTTCATGCGTTAGCTCATCATAATCGGCCGTGCTGTGTTCATCCCAAAAATCTGCAATTTCTGCCAATGTCTCAAATTCGGGGATTGGTTCTCGAATAACATCATTTTCTGCCATAGCGTTTTCGCTCCTTATTATCCATATCACGCGCACTGATAATCAACGCAAAATTTCCTTTTTTGTAGATAAAAAACACAGACAAATATCGACTATCTTCAGTTTGTCCATAAGCTGCGTAGACATTCTCATCCCTTGACTTTCGCCCTTTGGAAATAAAACGGATATGCGGTGTATTAACAAACAGTTGCTCAACTTCATCTTGTAAAACACCGTGTTTAACAGCTAATTTTTCTACAAATTCATCAAGCCAAATAAAATCTATAATTTGCATCGTATGGTATCCATCTTGTCATTAGTAAGCGGTCGCTCCCCCACTTGTTGCGGGAATCGGAATTCCCGCAACGGTCTGGCAGGTTCGGGAATTCCGATTCCCGAACCAAACACTGGACCAAACACTGGACGGGGGGAGTGACCGATTACTGTCATTATAACAAAATTTGGGAAAAACGGCCGTTTTTTCTCCAAACCAGTCCATTTAGACAAAGTGCAACGCACCTTTTAGGTGCGTCGCACTTGGGGCGACCACCTCCGCACCCACCTCAAAAACGGCCGTTTCATCCCCATCATCCACCTTTTCAGCAGGCGCGTAATAGTATTCCGACCCGTAATTTCGCAACACCCGCCGTTGGCTGGGCGCGTCCATTTCATACGTCGCGTACAGGATGGCCGCCCGCACCGCCTTGATCAATTTATCCGCTTGCGGACGCAGGGCGGCGACGGCCGCTTGCGCCTCATCATACGCCTTGTCCGCCGCTGGCAAATCGCCCGCTTGCGCCATGGCCGCATCGTAGACGACTTGCAATTCGGCGGCCGAGGGGCCAACGATGGGCGCGTATCCAGCGGCGACCGCTTCGGCATCCCCAGCGATCAACGCTTCGGCTGCCAGCAAGCGTTCGCGCCGACTGTTGAACGTGGGTTGTGTGCCATCGCTGTTTAGACCGTAAAAGTCGAATATACGGGCGGGCTGCTCTTCACGCAGGGCGCGATGACGAACGGCCGTTCGTAGATGGCTGCTATACATTTTCAGCTTGTTCATCGCCGCCACGCTTTCGGCCGTTTCCGCTTTGCGGTTGCCCAACGCGGTTTTGACCGCGCTGCTGGCCGCTTTGAAAGCGTTGTAATGGGCGGTTAGATCGGCCAGCAATGCGGGGTTCAGCATGGTTGTGCCGCCGCCAGTTGCCGCGACAGCAGCCGCTTCATCGGTAGCCGTTTGCACAGCTTTTGCCATAAATGTTGAACGGGAAATATCGGTACGGGGTGTTACATATTTGGGCATGAGCCTCTCCTTATGCGGTTGCATACAAATAAAACGATAGTGAATAGAGAGAGTATAGCAGGGGGAATTGCAACATCAAAATGGGCTGGCGGCACTGTTTCATGCTGAAATTCCATCGGTATCAGCGGGTCGATGGGGGCTACCTTGTAGAAATGAAGAGGTATCAGCGGGCTGATGGGGGCTAAATTCTGAAAATGAAAGGGTATCAGCGGGGTGATACCCTTTCGTTTGGGGTTATTCTGAGCGGGAAACGGCCGTTTACATTCTCAAATGATGCCACCGTTGACAAGTTGTGACATCACGCAGGGACAAGCGGTGTGATATGAACCGCTTTATTTTGAATTGTTTGTGCGGCAACCCGTAAATCCACTGCCCGTTGTGCATTTAACCAAAACTCTGGCGAGTTACCAAATAGTCGTGCCAGCCTAAGTGCCATTTCTGGCGTAACCCGCCGACGTTCGCGTAACAACTCATTGATTGATTGGCGTGAAACGCCTATCGCTTTTGCCAGACTGGAAACAGTAAGATTATATTCTGGCAGGAAATCCTCACGCAACATCTCTCCCGGATGAGTAGGGTTGCGTTGCATACGAATTATGTTTGGAATACTCATAGTTCACACCTTATTTTAATGATAGTCGCATACGTCAACATCGTAGGCATCCCCATCAACAAACTGGAAGCAAATACGCCACTGGTCATTGATAGAGATTGAATACTGCCCTTTTCGATTCCCTTTGAGCGCATGAAGCCGATTGCCGGGAGGAACTTTCAAATCATCCACCCTTGCAGCCAGGTCAACATATTCAAGTTTACGGGCGGCTCGTTTGGCAACGTCGGGCGGGAATCTTTTTGCTTTACCTGTGACATACAATGCCTGTGTGCGTCGATTTGCGAAAGATTTGATCATATACCAAATTGTAATCAGTCACGTTACACTTGTCAATGTGTATGTGGACTTTTTTGAAGGAGAAACGGCCGTTTATCCCCATCATCCACCTTTTTCACAGGCGCGTAATACGTCCATGTGTGGGCGTTGATGGTGAGGGCGGGGATTTGGGCAAACGGCCGTTTTATTATTTATTCATTTTGACCGCTAAGTATTTTTTTAACTTAGCTAATTCTAATTTCTTCATGTAATTTTCCATAAAATCATAATCAGGTTCGTTTTTTGCATTGATCGGAAGTGATATTTTTTCTCTTTTCATTCTTGTATCACTTATCTCTCTGTTAAAACTATATTTTTCTTTTAATCTTGTTGTAATCGTTGCAAGAAATAACAAAATATATTTATTAAATTTTTTATTTTCCAATTTCGTAACATGATCGCTTGCTACAAACTCGTAAGGTTGATAAAAACAAGCACCTACACTTCCACTATTTGCAATGCTGAGACAATTAGAGAAGATACGAACATTCTCCTTGTTGCTAATAAAATTATCAACGCCATTATTGGTTGCTGTAGAAGAAATATACGGCATTTCCCCAGCCCTATGGTCTCCTTTTTTTAGCCTTCTACCTCTTTGAATATTAGTAAAAATATCACTCAAAAAAAATTCTCGCCACTCTTTTCCTGCTAACGATACCACTTGTTCACTTTTTTCTAGCTCTGCTGTCCGATTAGAAATATAGTTTTTATACACTTCCATTATCTCAGCCTTTTGCTCCCGCATATAGGCTTCCATAAATAAATAATCGGGTTCTCCTTTTAACGTTACAGGAAGTAGTAGTATTTGTTTTTTGAGACGAGTTGAATTAATAGTAAAAGAGTATGAATACTTACTTTTATGCATACGTAAAGATCGTGTGATAAACAACAAAGTATTTTCAGATAGTTTTAACTTAGGTATCAAAATATTTACCTTTGTTCCTGTAAAAAATGGGAAATTTTGAACAAATGGTTCGGCAGTTTCATTCCCTATGGTTATAACTGGCCGATCAATATTAAGGTATTCTTCATCAAAATCTATAAAACCATCAAGGCCATTATTACTTTCTTTTCGCGTAATGTAAGCAGTTTTGCCAATATTTTTATCTACTTTATTTCCATCAATACTTTTACCAATTTTTGAATTAAACATATCCGCAATAACAAACTCTTTCCATTCTCTATTTTTTAATGTCGTTTTCATAATTACTCCGCATTCTCAAATAGATATCCCTTGTTCTGTATTACCATATTAAATTCAAAAGAAAGATAGTTGATCATGGTTTCTTCAAAATCATCTTCTTTCGGTAATTCATCGTTAAAATAATAAAACGAATGTAACCACTCATCTTTATCTGATATGGTAGTTTTTACCATGAACTTACTTTCTGCTGGAGCATCATGCAACCAACAATTAAGCAAATGGGATTTTCTCTCTTTTCCTCTTTCTGTTTCTACTAATCCAATGTGCTTATGAATTTCAAAACCATCGTCCTCGAAGTTTATAAATTTGCAATGCTTCTTTTTCGCATGGGGTTTGTGAGCTGTGAAAATAGCGATACAGGGGTTTGTTCCAATTCCGTAAAAAGTATCTTTATTTAGTGTGATTACACCTTCAAGTGTATGACTTTCTAAAATAGTTGTTTTTACTTGCCTGTCTTCCTTTGTCTTACCAACCATGGTAGATTGCGGCACAATCACAACACACCTTCCCCCGTCAGCCAAACCATCCAACAAATGTTTAATAAAACTAATCTCAGATAAATGAGCAGCATCTTTCCCTTTTCCTTGTGAATAAGGAGGATTCATAAAACCAACTGAATAATTACCCTCTCGTAGTTTCTCTGTAGGTTGTTTTAAAAAATCATTTTTTATAAGATTACTTTTTCCATCACCCCTTAAAATCATATTTGTTGTGGCAATAGCAAACATATTTTCTCTAATTTCAAATCCATGTATTTTGTCTGCTTTTATGACTTTTCTTTCACTTGGCTTTGCTTGCTCAAGCATCTTGTTCATTGCGGTAATTAAAAAACCACCTGTTCCGCAACAAGGATCAAACACATTGTCCGTTGGTTTTATATCTGCTAAATCGCAAAATAGTTCAGTAATATGGCTTGGTGTTAAAACAACCCCCAAAGTTTGTCCATCTCCACCGCTATAACGAATGAATTCACCATAAAAACGGCCTAAAACATCTTCGGGTGAATTTTCTGTAATGCTTGAGTAAACATTCTTTTGTAGATATTCTGCAAAATATTTCAAAGGAGTTTTAGCTAATCGATCATCTACTTGATTCAATGAGGTTCGATCTTTAACAATAGTAAATTGACTTAAAACCTGCTCTTTTTTGGTCTCTGGTTTTACTTTTACTCTTGCCATATGCGTTGAGAGAGCGTCATATATCTTTTGTCCGTCAGTTTTTAAATCATCACCCGTAAGCGAACTCAAACTAAATGATTGTTCTTTCAAGGCCAGTAAAATTGCGGAAACAACAAGTGGCTTTTCGCTATCGCCAAGTTGACCGTAGTTTCTCAGATATTCATGTAGCTCGGATGACTTTTTTAGTATATCTTCAAGTTCAAGTACTTCCGTTGGTGTCTCATTCAATACCTGTTCACGATAGTATTTTTCAATATTGTTTGTTGAGAAATTTTCAAAATTTTCGACAGGTTGCAATAACGTATAACCATTCTCGTCAACAAAAACAGGTCTGATTATGTGATGTTTTTCGCTTCCAGAACAACCAAAGGCAAAAACCTTCCTATACGAGCTTTTTTTAATGATCTCGTTGGCATAATGCACTGCGCCATTTTCTGCATAGCCTACTATCGACTTTGTACTAGTCGATAATTCGGTTTTTTCATCGTCTTTATAATTTGCTTGTTGTTCAATATCGGCTTTATCTTCAATTACAATAATAAAACCTTTGGATATGGCCGTAAATTCTGGAAAACCAGTTTTTCCTGTTCCTTTTTTGGATGCAGTTTTTAGAGCGTCTTGAACTTCTTTAATATCACTTCCATTTGGCGTAAATTTAATTTGTGCTAAATTAAGCAATTTGCCTATAAAAAAATCTGTCTTTTTTTCGTTTCCCATTTTCAGATTACCTCTTGTTGATTTTCGTTGTTCCCGATCTTTCCACCTTTTTATAGTACCATATAAAAAGATTCGGGGGTGGTAACTCGATGTCCATTCACATTTTGTCTGATGCTAACCTATCCGCTTACGACAACCACTTAACATCCGAAAAATCAGGCTTCCGCTTCTCAAGGAACGCATTGCGCCCCTCCTTCGCCTCATCCGTCATATACGCCAAGCGCGTCGCCTCGCCCGCGAAGATTTGCTGCCCCACCATCCCATCATCCGTCAGGTTCATCGCAAATTTGAGCATTTTGATCGACGTAGGCGACTTCGCCAGAATTTCCTGCGCCCATTGGTACGCCGTCTCTTCCAACTCATCATGCGGAACGGCCGCATTGACCATCCCCATCGCCACCGCTTCATCCGCCGAGTAGTTACGCCCCAAGAAGAAAATTTCGCGGGCGCGTTTCTGCCCAATCATCTTCGCCAGATACGCCGAGCCGTAACCGCCGTCAAAGCTGGTCACGTCCGCGTCCGTCTGTTTGAAGATGGCGTGTTCCTTGCTGGCAAGCGTCAAATCGCAGACCACATGCAGGCTGTGGCCGCCGCCGACCGCCCATCCCGGCACCACCGCAATCACCACTTTAGGCATAAAGCGAATCAGCCGTTGCACTTCCAAAATGTTCAGGCGCGGCACGCCGTCCTCATCGACATACCCTTGATGGCCGCGATTGCGTTGGTCGCCGCCGCTGCAAAAGGCGTAACCGCCGTCTTTGGGCGATGGCCCCTCGCCGCTGAACAGCACCACACCGATGCTGTTGTCTTCTCGTGCGTCCAAAAACGCATCGTATAGCTCGCCCACCGTTTTAGGGCGAAAGGCGTTCCGCACTTCGGGGCGATTGAACGCAATCCGCGCCACGCCGTTCGCTTTTTTATAGGTGATGTCGGTGTACTCTTTTGCAGTTGTCCAGTTGATCATGGTTCTCCTTTACTTCGGAAGTGCCAGGCACGGGGCGCATAATTTAGGGTAAATCAAGATCATTCGCCCCGTGCCAGGCACTTTTACAATTCGTTCAATTCCTGCCACCGCTCATAATCCAAACGGCCGTTTGTTTTCACTTCAATTATACGGGCGATGGGGCTGTTTTGACGAAACGCCGCCCGGAATTCGTCGCGCCCTGTCGCCAACGTATACGCCAATCCGTAAAGCTGTGCCGCATGGCTGAAATCCAGCCCGTGCGGGGTGGTGAACAGATCCGTGAATGGCGGTTCGACTGCGCTGATGGGCAGCCGCCGAAAAATGCCGCCGCCGTCGTTATTGATCAGCACGATGGTCAAATTGGGGGCGTGTTTCGCCATGATGAGACCGTTCATATCATGGAAAAAGGTCACATCGCCGATGATTAACGTGACGGGATCGTCCGTCGCGGCGGCGATCCCCAGCGCGGTCGAAATGTTGCCGTCAATCCCGCTCGCGCCGCGATTGGCGTAGGCGCGGATCGCTTTGTCGCTGGCACGGCCAAATTGGTCAAGATGGCGCACGGGCAAGCTGTTGCCCATCACAACTACCGATTGCGCGGCGACCATCGCCACCACTTCAGCGACGACTGCGCCATCAAACCATGCGCCATCGCGCAGGGCGGGGGTGAGGGTGTTCCAGTGGGTTGCGTCTTGGGTGTAAACGGCCGTTTCCCACCCCCGATCCTCTCGCTCCTGCACCCGCGCCATCAACAAACGGCACGTTTCCGCCTCATCCGCCTGCAAAAAAGCCGTCGTGCGATGGCTCTCATCGGCCCACACCCCATTCGCCCGCACATGCACCCGCTGCACGGGCGTGATGCGGTTGAGATAGTCATTCAACCATTTGGAAAGCGGCACTGCGCCAAAGCGAATAATCACCTGCGGCTCATCCCAATCAGGGTCACGGCGCAAATATGTTTCATAACCAGAAAGCGGATTGCCACCAACGCCCCATCGCACCCCAGAAAGAGGATCGGCGAGGATGGGGTAGCCGATTTTATGGGAAAGGGTGGAAACGGCCGTTTCAAACCCATCACGCGGACAGCGCGGCCCGCAAACAATCAACCCACGCGGATACCGCGCCACCATCGCCGCCAACTCGTCAATCTGCCCCGATGTTGGCAACAACCGACCTTTCTTAATTGATAATTGATAATTGATAATTGATAATGCTTCCCCGTTCCCCTGTAATGGTTTTCGGAACGGAAAATTTAAGTGGACTGCGCCTTTCGTGATGCCGTTGGCGGTGGCGTAGGCGCGATGGGCGGTGGCGGCGAGATTGCGAACGGCCGTTTCCGATGGATTTTCCTCTGGCAGCGGCATGTCCACGCTCCACAACACCTGATCGCCGTAGATTTTGACCTGATCGATGGTTTGGTTTGCGCCGCTGTGGCGCAGTTCGGGCGGTCGGTCGGCGGTGAGGATGAGTAGCGGGGCGTGGCTCATTTTCGCTTCGATGATGGCGGGCAGATAGTTGGCAACGGCCGTTCCTGATGAACACAATAATGCCACCGGCGCGTCCAATTCCAACGCCATCCCCAGCGCAAAAAAGCCCGCACTGCGCTCGTCCATATGCAGATGCACGCTGATGTCGGGGTGAGCATGGAAGGCCAGCACCAACGGCGTGGAGCGGGAGCCGGGGGAGAGTACAATATCCGTCAATCCTGCCGAAGCGAAGGCGTGGACGACGGTATGGGCGGTACGACGGTTTGGATTCATAATACCCAATTGTCAAGTGCCGATGGCAAATTGTCAATGTATCACAGCATAGATCGTCCAAGAGAAGCAATTTTCAGGGCGGAGAAAGCGGAATTAGGGTTAAATCGCCTGCCCAGCAATCCTTTACGCGGATTGTAGATACCTTTTGGTATCTTCTCAATAAATCGTGGACAAGACTTGACAAATTTCATCAGCACTTTATTTTACACGAGTATCATTAGGAAAATTTGTCAAGTCTCCAAAAATGGTGACAGGCACTTGGCAAGTGCCTGTCACCTTGGCCACAGTTATTTACGAGTTTTCCCTTAACATTAACAGTATCCCATTTTAATGTACGCATCGGTGAGGTGTTGTTATGATCCATACTCTCGCTTTAATGGAAGTTGTCCGCTTGCACAAAACAAATAAAAGGAATGCAACCCAATGAAAAAAAGTAAACCCTTGTACGAAACGGCCGTTATGCAAACCCTCAATCAGCACGTCTCCGTCCGTTCGTTCAAAGATAAACCTGTATCCGACGAAATGCTGAACGCCGCCCTAAACGCCGCCCGCCGCTCCCCCACCAGCAGCAATATGCAGACATACAGCATCATCGTCGTACGCGATCAAGAGATGAAGAAAAAATTGTCAGTGCTGGCTGGAGGTCAAAGGCATGTGGCTGATTGTCCCGTATTTATCGGCTTTTTAGCGGATACCAATCGTGTGAGCGTGGCGTGCCAAATGCACGATCAAACATTGACAGATTCGCTGGAAATGACTTTGGTCTCGACAGTGGATGCCACTTTGGTCGGGATGTCGGTGCAAACGGCCGTTGAGTCGTTCGGTCTCGGCGCGGTGATGGTCGGCGGAATGAGAAACAAGCCGCAAGCAGTCGCCGATCTACTCCAATTTCCCTCTGGTGTGTATATGGTCTTTGGTATGAGTCTCGGCTGGCCGACCGAAGATGCGGTATCGGGTGCATTAAAGCCGCGCTTGCCAGAGCCGCTCGTCATCCATCGTGAACTATACAGCCAAGACGATCCCCGCCCGCTCATCAAAGAGCATGACGCTGAATTAGCTGTTCATTACGGCAATCAAAACCGTAATCAGCACCCAGCCGCGTGGAGCGGTTTCATCGCCAAAAGTTTAAGCTCGCCCAGCCGCTCCGATCTGCGCCCAACATTAGAGGGGATGGGCTTCCGATTTGATTAAGGCCATTTATGAAAAATAATTATACGTTTGTCACTCCCGCCCCCGTCCTCACGAAGGTGGGGATGGGGGCGGGAATGACAAACAAAATTTTGGGTGATTTAAATGTAACTACTCAGCCTATCAATTATTTCACCACAAAGAAGCAAAGATTACAAAGAAAATCTCAAAAAACTTCGTATTCTTCGTGTCTTTGTGGTTAATTTGGACAATGACTGAGTATCTTCTCAATAAATCGTGGACAAGAGTTGACAAATTTCATCAGCACTTTATTTTTAGGAAAATTTGTCAAGTCTCCCCAGAATACTGAGAAGATACATGGCTGAGTAGTTACATTTAAATTTAGAAATGACCTAAAGCAGATTGTTAGTTTTTTGAACCATGTCAAAATCTGCGTCCATCCCGATAATCTGCGTCCTATTCATACAGTGCGCGTTACTCTTTATATTTCAGCATACGCATCCCGTTCAGTGATACCAAAACAGTGCCGCCTTCATGCCCCAGCACGGCCAGCGGCAGTGACAAACCAATTGTTAGGATCGCCGCAATCATTAGGACAATCATAAACATCGCAAAACCGATATTGAGAATCAACGTCTTGCGTGTTTGACGGCTCAGGCCAATGAGATAGGAGATATTGTGCAAATCGTCAGACATTAGGACGATATCGGCCGTTTCCAAAGCGACATCAGAACCGGCAGCTCCCATCGCAATGCCAATATCGGCCGTTGCCAGCGCGGGCGCGTCGTTTACACCATCACCGACCATTGCCGTGGGTCCAAAGCGGGCTTGCACATCTTTGATCGCTTTCACCTTATCTTCGGGCAGAAGATCGGCGTACACGGTGGAAAGACCAATCTGTGCCGCGATGCTCTTGGCGACCGTTTCATTGTCCCCTGTGAGCATGACGACATGCTCAATGCCCGCTTTTCGCAAATTGGCGATGATCTCAGTCGCATCTGGGCGTACCTGATCGGCAAAGGCGATAACGCCGAGCAGGTGGGCGGTGTCGCCAATAATTTCAGCCGCGATGACGCTGGTTTTGCCTTCGGCTTGTAATTTTTCTACGGTGATCGAGGCCGCATCCAGCACGTCACCCCCATGTTCGGCAAAGTAGCGCAGGTTGCCGACGTGAATGAAACGGCCGTCCACATCTCCCCATACCCCTTTGCCTGTAACCGCCTGGAAAGCGGCCGTTTCCAATATCGTCAACCCTTTCTCTTCAGCCGCACGAACGGCCGCATACGCCAACGGATGTTCTGATTTGGCTTCGACAGCCGCCGCCAATTGCAGCACCGTGTCCGCGCCCTCCTCCGCCAATGGCACAATATCCGTCACCTCTGGCTCGCCAATCGTCAGCGTCCCCGTCTTATCAAAAGCGACCACCTTGACCATCGCCGCATTCTCAACATACGCCCCCCCTTTGAACAAAATGCCCCGTTTTGCGCCATTGCCAATCGCCGACAAAACCGTTGCCGGCGTGCTGATGACCAGCGCACAAGGCGAAGCGGCTACGAGCAGTGTCATCGCCCGATAGAAGGAGGTCGCAAACGCCTCCGTACCTATAAATTGGGGGACGGCTACTGCCAAAATCGTGAAGATGATGACCCCCAGTGCGTAATACTGCTCAAAATCGTCGATGAACCGTTGCGTCTCCGCTTTTTCGCTATGCGCCTCTTCTACCATTTGGATAAGGCGGGCGATAGTTGAATCCTTCGCCAATTTGCTGACATTGATTTCTAAATGCCCTGTCGTATTGATTGTTCCTGCGTATACATCATCCCCTGCGCCTTTGTTGACGGGCATGGATTCGCCAGTGATGGAGGCTTGATCAATCGCGCTGTTCCCGACGATGACAACGCCGTCCAGCCCGACACGCTCTCCCGGCTTGACGACGATTATGTCGCCAATGCCGATTTGCTCAATGGGCAAGGTGACGATGCGGTTGCCCCGTTTGACATTCGCCTCATTAGGGCGTAACTCCATCAAGGCGCGAATCGCGTTGCGGGTGCGATCCATCGCGTACGCTTGCAGCACATTGGAAAGGGAGAAGAGGAAGAGTAACATCGCCCCCTCAAACGGGTGCCCGATGAACGCCGCGCCGAGTGCGGCCAAAATCATCAGCAGATCGATGTCTACTGTTTTGTGCATCAGCGATTCAACTCCCGCTTTGAGGCCAAATGCGCCGCCAGCAACGAAGGCGATGACATAGGCGACGATGCTCGCTATCCCCATCTCCTGCCATTCGGCAAATAGGCCGATAAACATGGAAACAAAGGTGATGACGGTAAAAATCAGCTCTACACGGTCGTTGTCATACCATTTTACGGCTTCTTCTATATCATCTGGGTGGGGGATGCGGGTGGCGGATGGTTCGACGGGGATGCCCGTTTTTTCAACTTCGGCGGTGATGGCATCAGGGGTGATGCGGTCGCTGTCATATTCAACGCGCAGTACGCCGCCGAGATAGCTGGCGGTGGCGCGATGGATGCCGGGCAATTTATGTAGTTGGTTTTCTAGGTTGAGGGCGCAGCTTTCGCAGGCACGGCCGCCATGTTTGCCCAATCGCATGGTGCAGGTTTCCCAACTCCCTTCTATCACGGGGGCGATGGTCTGGGCAACGGCTGTTATCTCTTCTTCCCCAATTTTTTCAGGGTCATAATCAATAATAACCTGCTGTCCGTCAGCGTGTATGTCTACGCTGACGATGCCATTTTTACCTTCAATGGCATCGTGTAATGCATCAATACAATTGTCCTCTTGTGTAGGTGTGTTCATCATATATTTCGTGTATCCTTCTTTTTCAGTAATCCTTATTTGGTGATTTTTAGACAACCCGCTGGGTCGTCTACAGTATACTTCTTGGGGATCGTCTTTAAGGTGTACTTCTTAGGAACGAGGGTTTATTTAACTACCAAAGTTGTCATTCCCGCCCCCATCTTCGTGAGGGTAAACTCTTTTAGGCAGGAATCGTATCCTCTCAAAAAAGCGGGGAAATGATTTTGTTTTTAGTATGACTACAGCGGATTATGAAAATGAACGGATATTTTCTCGACTGCACCATCCGTTTATTTCTTTCATCCGTTGTAGTCACCTCGAAATATTGAGAAGTTACCGGGAATCCATGATTTCCCAGACTGTGGATTCCTGCCTTTGCAGAGCCTGCCCTCATGAAGATGGGGGAATGACAAATAGATGATTGTTTTTCAGAAACTGCTTTAGACGACCCTCTGGGGCATCTCTACTATAATTCTTTGCAGTTATAGAGGATAATCGCTTAATTCATCAATCCCGCTTCCTCTAATAAATCATGCACTAGCAGGAAAGTGTCGGCATCAGATTGGGTCAAATCGCCTGCTGTAACCAGTTCGGGCAGGGTGTCGGTCATCATGCCGCCCATGCCCCCGCCATTGCCTCGTTTATCCATCATGGCGGCATCGACTATTTTGTGTGCGCTGGCAAAAACGGCCGCTTGATCTTCGGTAATGATAGTTGCAGCAACGGCCGTTGCCAACATCTCTTCTTGTTGCTGTGCCATCTCCTCTTCATCAAATGCTGCACCGCCAGCATTGTGCGCGGGCATTGTTTGACCATTGCCCAACGCTTGCACATAGTTTAATACATCCCAACGCTGATCTTCTGTCAAAATGCCGCCCCACGGGATCATACCCGTATTAAAAGGATCGTCCAATCCCCCTTCGCTGACGCGCCAGAACAGGTAATCGTCTCCCATCATTTGGCTGGTATGGGCGATGGCGGCCGGTGAGGGGTCGAGTGATGCGCCGCTCGGCCCGTCTCCCATGCCGCCATCTCCATGACAGGTGGCGCAATGGGTGGCGTATGTCTCGCCGCCTCGGGCGATGGATTCTTCGTCGGCAGGGATGGGGTTTGTTAATCCTGCGTACGCTTCAGGGATGGGAGCGTGATGGAATTTTCCCATGCCGCGCCCGCGTCCTTGTCCCATCTGCCCCATGCCGACGGGGTCGGTGGTGGATGAGGTGGTAGAAACGGCCGTTTCTATTTCCATCGCCCCATTATCATTCACAGGGGCTTCTGGGGCGCAAGCAGTCATTGTCCATAAAAGTAACAAAAGCATAAGTGTACTTATTTTTTTCATTTTTCATATCCCCATTAACAATATAATCTGCATGTAGTATACGCGATAATGATGAAGATTTTATGAAGAATTCGATTGACAGTCACCTCTCCCGACCATATGGAAGCCAATTGGTTGACGAATCACGCAACGGGAGAGATGATCACATTACGCACGGCCTCGACGGGATACCGGTTTGGGCACAATAGATAGAGACGGGAGATAGAGAGAGTTAGGGTTGCAACAGACTCTTGGTTAAACAGAGCCCCTCTCTATCTCTATCTCTACACTCTATCTTTGCAGGATGAGGGGTTTATGGTGGTGACAGCGGCAAACGGCCGTGAAACATTGTTCGTCGCCCGTGAACAGAAACCTGACCTCATCATTCTCGATTTGATGATGCCCGAAATGAACGGCTGGGAATTTATGCGCCTGCATCGTGCCAAACAGAATACGCCGATCATCATGTTGAGCGCCCGCGTGGAAGATATGAATATGGTGGCCGGGCTGGAGATGGGGGCGGATGATTACATCACCAAACCGTTCAGCCTGCGTGAATTGGTAGCGCGGGTGCGGGCGGGTATTGCGTCGGACAGAAACGGCCGTTTCCCCCACAAAAACAGTCCGCTTCGACGATCTCGAACTGAACAACGATTCGCGCACCGTTAAAGTGAATGGTAATTATGTTGAACTCACTAAGATGGAGTTCGACCTGCTGGCGACGCTGACAAGCGGCCCCGGCCGCGCCTTCAATCGGCTTGATTTGCGGAGTCAATTAGCGCGATCTTACGCTCAGATGGGTAATTGGAACGGAGCCGAGCAGATTTTGATCGCTGCACGGCCGGGTCGGGGACAGGGTGGCGGCGGGTTGGTTCTGCTGGATGTGGATGGGAATGAGGTCGCGGCAGCCGGATGGGCGAATTGGCGGCCAATTTCAATAGCATGTCGCTCGCCCTTGCCAACGCCGAACAGCAGCGACAGCAGATGTTGGCCGATGTTGCCCACGAATTACGAACACCGATCAGCATCATACGCGGCCATTTGGAAACGATGCTGGACGGCGTTCTTGAAACCTCATCGGGCAATTTGGCTTTGATCCATGAAGAGACATTGCTGCTGGGGCGACTGGTAGAAGATTTACGCACGCTTTCGCTGGCGGAGGCGGGATCATTGTCACTAAATTTGAAAATGGTTGACGCGGCCGAGTTGACAGCGCAGGCTGTGTCCGCTTTTGAGCCGCTGGCGGAAGTTGAAGGGATTGAATTAACGGCCGTCATCCCCTCTCATCCCATCATCCTCAACACCGATGCCAATCGGCTGCGCCAAGTGTTAGGCAATCTACTTTCCAACGCTTTGCGCCATGTTGTGATAGGAACGGCCGTTCCCCATACCGTCACCCTGACCACCAACAACGAGCAAGTCAAGCTATCCATCGCCGATAATGGCTTAGGGCTGTCTGCCGAAGCGCAAGCACATGTCTTCGACCATTTTTGGCGTGCCGACAGATCTCGCACCCGTGATCAGGGCGGCTCTGGGTTAGGGCTACCCATCTCTAAGGCGATTATTAATGCGCTAGACGGCCGTCTCTCTCTAAAAAGTAAGCCGCAAGAAGGAGCCGCCTTTATTATTACTCTGTCTCAGAAGTAACTACTCAGCCCTGCAATTATTTCACCACAAAGAGGCAAAAGACACAAAGAAAATCTTAAAAAACTTCGTGTTCTTTGTGGTTAATTTTCATAATGGCTAAGTAGTTACTCTCAGAATAACATACTGTCAAAATAGAACGCAGATACTCCGCCTCCATCCGCGTTATATAATTTTCTCTGTACCCGCATCCGCATTATTGCCCGCCTACTCTTCCTCTTCAACTCTATCGAGCAACGCCGCCTCTAACACCTCGTCCACATGCTTAACCAGCACAAAATCAATATCTTTTCGCAATCTTTTAGGAATATCAGCTAACTCTGGCGCGTTTTTCTCGGGCATGATGAATGTTTTGATGCCCACACGCCGCGCCGCCAACGCCTTTTCGCGCAAGCCGCCAATAGGCAGCACCCGCCCGCGTAACGTAATCTCACCCGTCATACTGACCGTGCGGCTGACTGGACGGTGGGTGAAGGCAGAAACCAACGCGGTCACCAATGTCACCCCCGCCGAGGGGCCGTCTTTCGGCACTGCCCCTTCAGGAATATGGATATGAATATCGTTTTTCTCGAACCATTCATCCTCTATACCTAAATTTCTGGCTTGGCTGCGGGTGTAGGTAAGGGCGGCTTGTGCGCTTTCACGCATCACTTCGCCCAATTGCCCCGTCAACGTCATCCCCCCTTTACCGGGCATGATATTGAGTTCAATAAACATGATCGTGCCGCCATTTGGTGTCCATGCGGCACCTGTTACCACCCCAATCTCATCTTTTTCCTGCAATTCGTCCCGCGTAAAGCGGGGGGTGCCAAGCAGTTTTTGGATGCGGACGGCCGTTATCTTCTTCCCCACCCGCTTGCCCTCAGCAACTTGCCGCGCAATTTTGCGGCAAACAGAGCCAATCTCCCGATCAAGGTTACGGACACCCGCCTCATACGTATATTTGTATATCAGCGTGCGTAATCCATCCGCGTCAAATTGTAGCCCAATCTTGTCCAGCCCGTGCTGCTCCAATTGGCGCGGGATGAGAAAACGATTGGCGATCTCCATTTTTTCCTCCTCCAAATAGCCCGGAAATTCAATCACTTCCATCCGATCTTGCAAGGCGGGGGGGATGGAATACAGCACATTAGCAGTCGTGATGAACATCACTTTGGATAGATCGTAATCAAGATCGAGATAATGATCGACAAAGGCACTGTTTTGTTCAGGGTCTAACACCTCAAGCAGAGCGGAGGCAGGATCGCCGCGAAAATCATGGCCGAGTTTATCAATTTCGTCGAGCATAAAGAGCGGATTGCTCGTGCCGGCCCGCCGCATCGCTTGGATGACACGACCGGGCAGCGCGCCAATATAGGTGCGCCGATGGCCGCGTATTTCTGCCTCATCACGCATACCGCCGAGACTGATTCGCACGAATTCGCGCCCCATCGCTTCGGCGATAGAGCGTCCCATCGACGTTTTCCCCGTTCCCGGAGGGCCGACAAAGCATAAAATCGGCGTTTTCATGCTCTCTGGAGCAATTTTCTTGACTGCTATCGTCTCCAAAATACGATCCTTGACTTTGGGCAAGCCGTAATGATCGGCATCGAGAACGGCCGATGCCCCCGCCACATCCAGCACATCCTTCGACATCATTTCCCATGGCAAATCCAATATCCAATCAATATAGGTGCGGATAATGCCCACTTCGGGCGACATCGGCGGCATCGCTTCCAGCCGTGACATCTCCTTTTCTACTTTGACGCGAGCAGCATCAGGTAACACTTTATCGGTGATGGTTTGCCGTAAATCGTCCAACTCTTGCTTGAACACATTCTTTTCGCCCAACTCCTCTTGAATAATGCGTACTTGCTCACGCAAGAAATGTTCACGGTTGGCACTGTCCACCTCTTCCTGCACTTGAGAGTGGATTTTTTCTTCCGCCTCTAACAAATCGATCTCTTTTGCCAAAATGATACTCACTTTTTGCAAGCGCATGACGGGATCGATGGTTTCCAAAATATCTTGCTGTGTCTCGACAGATTGGTCTAATGTGGTGACGACAAAATCGGCCAGCCAGCCCGGCTCATCAATGTTGAGGGCGAAGGTATACGCCTCTTCTGGCAAATTATTGCGAAAGTGGACGATGCGTTCAAACAAAGTCTGCACCACGCGTATGAGCGGCTCAACAAGCTCGGCATCCACTTTATCCACTTCAATGTCGGGAATGATGCGGGCGCGTACACGGATATACGGCTCCCATTGCAAAAATTCGACGATTTCGGCACGATGTTGCCCTTGCGCCAAGATGCTACTGCTTTCGTCAGGCATCCGTAGCAGTTTGCCGATATGTGTCTCTGTGCCGACATCGTATAAATCATCCTTGCTGGGGGTGTCAAGCTCTGGCTTGCGCTGGGCGATGGTGATGATACTTTCGCCATTATCTATCGCTGCATTAATAGCCAGCAGAGAACTTTTGCGCGAAATAAAAAGGGGCATAACCATCTGCGGATACAACACAATGTCGCGCAATGGCAACAGGGGGCAGGTGATGAATTTCTTTTCTTCGGTCAGATTGGTTGGATCGGATAGATTAGAGTCGTTGATAAAATCGCGCATGTCGGCGATGAGGTTTGGAATTTGTGATAAATCTCTATTTTGCATAAATTTTTTTGGCGGGCTGTCGAAGACAGTTTCACGCCTTAACGAATATCTTAACTGATTCTGCGGCAACTCCCGTGATTGTGCGCTGTGAGGGCGGGCATAAGGGTACGCCCCTACGTATGATGATTTCACGAGAAAACCTGAAGAACCATCTTAACTCTCGCATTGTCTTTTTTAGATAGCTTGCCTGTATTTTCTTAACTTCTTCGTACACCCGCAACCAAACGCTGGACAATCCTAATTTATAAATTAGAATACCCTAAGTTTTATGTTTACTTCATCTGGAAGGGATGAAATTATAACGCAAGCATACAAGGAATAAAAGAAAATATCGGCATGGTTCAAAACAGGTCAAATCATCGTTGCAGTTTTGTAAAATAATGGGACGCGGATGGGGCGAATTTAACGGGTAAGTGCGGATTTTTCTTGTTTATCCGCGTTCGTCCGCTAAATCCGCGTGCGGAGCATCCTTGTTTTGTTTTTTATATTAAGTTGCGTAGTAATATTTCGTATCTTCTCAATAAATCGTGGACAAGGCTTGACAAATTTCATCAGCACTTTATTTTACATGAGTATCATGTATCTTCTCAAAAAAGCGGGGACATTATTTTGTTTTTAGTATGACTACAGCGGATCATGAAAATGAACGGATGCTTTCTCGACTGCTCTATCCGTTTATTTCTTTCATCCGTTGTAGTCACCCCGAAATATTGAGAAGTTACAGTATCATTAGGAAAATTTGTCAAGTCTTGCCCCCAACTTTTTGAGAAGTTATCTGTAAGGCAAATTCTGTGATTTTTGAACCATGTCAAAATATCGAAGCCAAAAACGGCCGTTAACTCACAAACGTACCCACCGTATGAGCAGTATACAAAGTAGATCCCCATACCTTGTTGAAACCATCCCCGCCGATCTGGGATGGCAGCCAGAGCACAGCACAGCAACAACTTTGTTGCGATTACTCTACCAGACGAAAAAAACAGTAGACGTATCTGCCATATATTGGTCGCTACTGCCTGAATCAGCGGCGGAAGATATAGACGGATTGAGTTTAGAACAGTTAAGAGAGTTCGGAGCGGAGCACGGCCGTAATCTCTACCACGCCCTTGAGAGTGCCCTGCAGCGCGGCGTGCATCTCCGCGTTTTGCAAAATAGCGATTTTGTGTTCAGTGATAATGAAGAGATTGAATATTTGCAAAATCGCTATGCGAATTTAGTCACCATCACCCCCGTTTCGCCCCGTGCGTGGTATAACGGCGGCATTATGCACCAAAAGGTATGGGTTTTTGACGGCCGTTCCATCTATATCGGATCGGCAAATATGGATTGGCGGGCATTATCACAGATAAAAGAGTTGGGCGTGGTCGTCGAGAACGATCCGATTATAGGAGCGCAGGTGACGGCGCATTTGTCTGCGTGGCATCGTTTTGCAAAAATGGGGGTAACGGCCGTTTCCGTCTTTGATCCTGTCAGCCGCGCAACCCATCCCGTCCCCGCATGGTCTCGTCTTGCCCCCGACCCGCTGCCCAACCCGTTCCCCGCCATCGAACCGTTGGACGAGCCGATCATCACCACCTCGCCGCCAGAATTATGTGAAAGCGGCCGTATGGCCGACAGCGACATCATTTTGCAAACGATCAATAATGCCCAAGTGCAGATCAGCATCGAAGTGATGAGTTTCTCACCGATAACACACGGGCAAAAATGGCAGCCGATCATCGCCGATGCCTTGCTCCGGGCTGTCTTTGAGCGCAATGTGCATGTGCGGTTGCTTGTCAGCCAATGGGCGTACACATATCCGCCCACCACCCCCCATTTGCACGCCTTGCAAGCGACTGCTGACGCGCTTTTTGTTGGTCATGACGAACTGCACGGCTCAGATAAGCCACACGGCTTATTAGAGATTCGCCGTTTCATCATGCCCGGCTGGGATCGCACACAGGGCAAAGAGCGGCTCTATCCTGATCACAGTCGTGTCAACCACGCCAAATTCATCGTCACCGAAAAACGAGCCAATATCGGCACCTCCAATTTTAGCTGGGATTATTTTACAAAGACGGGCGGATGCAGTTTCAATAGCGGCAACGGCCGTTTAATCGCCCAATTACAGGCTGTGTTTGAACGCGACTGGCGGAGTGCGGAGTAAGCAAGCAAGCAAGTGCGAACTGCACAGCCTTATCTCCGATAATGCCCATCCCAATACCCAGTACACCTACCGCTTGCCACCTGCCGCTTGCTCCCCCGCAAACCTGCCCGCTTGCAAACTTTACAATATAATCAGCAGAATATATTGAAGCACGGCCGTTTTCGGTCGCAATAATAGGAGATACTTATGATGAAAAATCCAAAATTTCAGATATTCGCTGGCAAAAATGAGAAGTTTTATTTTCGTCTCAACGCCCGTAACGGACAGCAAATTTTATCCAGTCAGGGATTCCCTGAAAAAAGTGGCTGCGAGAACGAAATCGCAACGGTGAAGGCAAATGCTGCTGACAACGGCCGTTTTCTCAAAAAAACCGCCAAAAACGGCAAATTCTACTTCTCCCTCACTACCCCTGATGGCGACATCATCGGCAGTAGCCAAATGTATAAATCAGAAAGCGGCCGTAACAACGGCATCGCCGCAGTCCAACGCATTGCCGCCGATGCGCCCGTTGAGGATATAACGGAATAATCGGCACGGTTCAAAATGGAACGCAGATTAGGCGAATGACGCGGATAAACACGAATTCACTCTCTTTGATCCGTGTTTATCCACGCCATCCACGCCATCCGCGTCCCATGATGAGTACTTAGGAATGAGCCTTAAATAACTTACCCATTTAACTTTGGAGTTTACCCTCACCCCAACCCTCTCCCGAAGGGAGAGGGAGCAAGTTCCCTCCCCCTTCGGGGGAGGTTTAGGGTGGGGGACGACAAAACTCAAATATCGGTAAAACGGGTAAGTTAATAAAGTCTTATTCCTTACCCATTCCCACCATCCATTATTTAACACTTCATGCTGAGACCGTTTGATCTACGCGACATCCCCCTTATTCGCCGACTGAGCGAACATGGTGTTTCCATGCACAGCAAAGCCGCGCTGGCAGACGGTATCCACCCTCTGCGCGACGCGCTGCTTCACATCGTCACTGGCGAATTTCCCACATTTATTTGCAAATCAAACGAAAGCGGTCTGGATGGATTTATCCAACTGCATCATCAGCAGAAAGAGAACAAAACCCACGCCCGTTTGCGCTATATCAGCCCTGTTGACGAGAGCAAAGCGGTCGAATCGCTCTGGTTTTCGCTACTTGACCATACGATGCAGGAGGCAGGGCAGCAGGGCATCCATACCGTCATCGCTGAAGTGGAAGAGACGGCCGTCACCCTCCCCATTCTGCGGCAGGCTGGCTTTGCCATCTACACCCGTCAAGACATTTACCAGCTAAAATCCCTGCCCGATCCCCCCAATTCACCGCTACCTGCCTTAAGTATGCGGCAAGAGTCAGACGATTGGGATGTGCAATTGCTCTATGCCAATATCGTCCCCAGAATGGTGCAGATGCTCACCCCTAATCCGCCCGCGTCGCGCAATGGGGGGTGGATATTACGCGAAGGGGGCAAGCTGGCGGCATATATTCATCTGCACACCGGCTCGACAGCGACATGGATACGTCTATTTATTCATCCAGATGTCATTTCGTCGATGGATGCGTTATTAACGGCCGTTCTCCAACTCGTCCCCGGCAAAACAACCCACCCCGTCTATGTCGGCGTGCGCCGCTATCAAGGATGGCAGAAAACAGCGTTAGAACGATCTGGATTTGAACATGTGCAAAGCCAAGCGGTGATGGCACGCCACACAACACGCCAAACAAAACATCGCCCGCCCAGCTTGCAAAAAACAAGCGACAGCCAAAGAGTCCCGTCTATGAACAGCAGCAAACAGAGCGCGAAGGGCGTTGACATTGCCCAACACAGAATAGAATAGGACGCAGATTAAATTAGATAAATCCGCGTCATCTGCGTCATCTGCGGATCATTATTTTTACAACATGGTTCAAATTAAGGTGAATCATCTTTACAGTTATTGCGTGATTGGGCGACCATAAAAAGGGCGTGGCCTTGTGCCCGCCCGCAAAGTGCAAAGATCATCTTACATAAAACGAACCATGTCATTTTTACAAATTTAACCTGCATCGTATCTTCTCAAAAAAGCGGGGAAATTATTTTGTTTTTAGTATGAATACAGCGAATTATGAAAATGAACGGATGTTTTTTCGACTGCACCATCCGTTTATTTCTTCCATCCGTTGTAGTCACCCCGCAATATTGAGCAATTACCCTGCATCTCTCTATGAACCAAGAAAACAGCCAAGATTTACAAGCCCTGCTCGACTTGCTCCCCTCCCGTTTACAAGAACAGCTGATTGCCAACGGCGATACCGACACTTTATTGGAAATTGTGATGGATTTAGGCCGACGGCCGTCAGCCCGTTACGTCAGCGGCGAACAGATATTATCCACCAGCGAAATCACGCAGGAGGAGATCAATTCAGTGGTCAACAATATCGGCCGTTTTGATGATGATAATCGCGCCGGCATCACCCGCACGCTGCACCGCATCGCCGCCATTCGCAATCGGCGCGGGCAGATTGTAGGATTAACCTGCCGCGTCGGCCGCGCCGTCTACGGCACGGTAGACATCATCGCCGATGTGGTAAAAAAGGGGAAAAGCGTCTTGCTGCTAGGACGGCCGGGCGTAGGCAAAACGACAATGCTGCGCGAAATCGCCCGCCTGCTGGCCGAAGAGAAACGGGTCATCATCGTGGATACCTCTAACGAAATTGGCGGCGATGGGGATATACCCCATGCGGCCATTGGCAAAGCCCGCCGTATGCAAGTTCCCAATCCCGCCCATCAGCACGAAACGATGATCGAAGCGGTCGAAAATCATAACCCCGAAGTGATTATCATTGACGAGATCGGGCGCGAACAGGAAACGACAGCCGCCCGCACCATCAACGAGCGCGGCGTACAGCTCATCGGCACGGCACACGGCAACACCTTAGAAAACCTGCTGCTCAATCCCACCCTCTCCGATTTGGTCGGCGGCATCGAAAGCGTCACCCTCTCCGATGATGAGGCCAAGCGGCGCGGCACAAAGAAGACGGTGCTGGAACGCCGTTCCCCGCCCACCTTTTCTGTGCTGGTAGAGATTCAGGAGCGGCAAAAGTTACTGCTGCATATGGATGTAACCGCTTCTATTGACGCGATGCTGCGCGGGTTCACCTTTGATATTGAGACGCGCTGGCGGGATGAGGCGGGCGCGTTGCATCAGGAATTGGAAGAGGTGCTGCTCGTCTCGGCCGCTGTCACCGGCAAACGGGATGAGAATGAGACGGAGAGCGGGCGACGTTCTGAGCGGCGCAAGGGAAAAAGGGAGAGTACTAGCAAAAAGGTGAGTGAGGCGGCAACTGAGGCATCAACCATCCCTTCCATAAAAGCGGATGAAGGCGAGCCGCGCAGTATGGATGTGTACGCCTATGGAGTGTCGCGCAATCGGCTGAGGCAGACGGCGCGGCAGATGGGCGTGCAGATCAATCTGGTAGACCATCTCGACCAAGCGGATTTATTGGTGACGCTGAAAAAGCATTATCGCAAACAACGCCGCCTGCTCACGGAGGCAGAACGGATCCGTGTTCCTGTCCACATTTTACGGGCAAATACAACGGCGCAGATGGAAAATTTTGTGCAGCAGGTGTTTGGGAAAACGGCCGTCACCTCCCCCAATACCGATCCTTTCGCGGTAGCGATAACGGAAACAGAACAGGCCATCGCTGCGGTGCAAAATGGAAAGCCTGGCGTGGATTTATCCCCCGCCACAGCCGCTATCCGCCGCTATCAACATCAACTCGCCGCCCATGCCGATCTCATCTCGCACAGCTACGGTAAAGGGGAAAAACGGTATGTGCGAATCTTTAATGCACGGAAATAGCGTTCGCCCGTTTGCTCTCGCGTTCTGCGTCAAATTAAAAGGTAACTTCTCAAAAAGTTGGGGGCATGATTGTAGCTAATTAGGAAAGGAACGAATTTACTCGACTCGTAATTTGTCCCTTTCTTAATTGGGTATAATCACCCCGAAATACTGAGAAGATGGTATCTTCTCAGTATTCTGGGGAGACTTGACAAATTTTCCTGATGATACTCGTGTAAAATAAAGTGCTGATGAAATTTGTCAAGTCTTGTCCACGATTTATTGAGAAGATACAGAAGGTACATCAAAAGGTTTGCTTTACAATTCGTGAAAAAATCTGGGGAGACTTGACAAATTTTCCTGATGGTACTCGTGTAAAATAAAGTGCTGATGAAATTTGTCAAGTCTTGTCCATTACAATTCGTGAAAAAATAGAATGCAGGATAAACGTAGATTTCTTTGTTTTAGGCCATTCATGAAAAATAATTACACGTTTGTCATTCCCCCACCTTCGTGAGGGTAAACTCTTTTAGGCGGGAATCTATGATTTTCCAGACTGTGTATTCCTGCCTTCGCGGAGCCTGCACTCATGAAGATGGGGGAATGACAGATGAAAGTTTCGGGTTTTATTTAATCCTCATTCCTAAAGATACTTATCTCTACTTTGAAGTGTGCCAAAAAACCTATCCCAAAATCTGTAGCAATCTGCAAAATCTGCAAAAAACTTTCTTGACAAAGAGCCGCCTTACGCCTCAAACAATCCATCCACAAATTGATCCGCGTCGAACGGAGCCAAATCCTCAATCTTTTCGCCCGTGCCGATGAAGCGGACGGGCAATCCTAATTCACGATAAATAGCAAAAACCATCCCGCCCTTCGCCGTACCGTCCAGTTTTGTCAGGATAACGCCTGTTACATCGACAACTTCCTTGAATTTTTTCGCCTGTATAAGCGCGTTTTGCCCCGTTGGTGCGTCCAGCACGATCAGCACCTCATGGGGGGCTTCGTGGACACTTTTGGCGCAAGTGCTGCGTATCTTTTCCAACTCGCGCATCAAATTAAACTTGTTATGGAGTCGTCCGGCCGTGTCTACGAAGAGTAAATCGAAACCGCGCCCTCGCGCTGCCCGAATGCCGTCATAAGTGGTGGCCGCAGGATCGCCGCCGGGTTGCCCTGAGATAATCGGTACATCAGCCCGATCTGCCCACACTTTTAGCTGATCTATCGCCGCCGCACGGAAGGTGTCCCCCGCCGCCAGCAAGACGCTGCGCCCCTCATTTTTGTAATGATGCGCCAATTTGCCGATAGTCGTCGTTTTGCCAGAGCCGTTTACACCGACGACGAGAACGATGGTCAACAGCCGCTTTTTGTTGATGGCAAATGGAGGATTTTCAGCCAGCAGATTGCGTAATTCTTCTTTTAATGCTTCGGTAAGTTGGTCGGCGCGGTAGAAGCCCTCTTTTGTGGTGCGCTCGCGTAATGTATCAACCAACAGCATCGTCGTCGGCACGCCGACATCGGCTTGCACTAATAAATCTTCTAAATCTTCCCACGTCTCTTCTGTAATATCGCCAGTTCCCAATGCGTGGGCAATTTGTCCAAAAACGGTGTTGCGGGTACGGGCTAATGAGTCACGAATACTCTTAAACACTATGTTCTCCTAAGGGAAGGTTCGTTTTTAACTTTGGACTTTCAGGTGACAGGCACTTGGCAAGTGCCTGTCACCTTGGCCACAGTTATTTACGAGTTTTCCCTAAATGGCTGGAGGGTGAGCTAGAGGATGCCGTATAATCTCTTCTGGGTCTAGCTGACCTTTCCAGTTTCTCTAATTTATGGTGATGAGTTCGCCGTCGCTGGTGAGCTGCTCAACGCGCAGGCGGGCTTGTTCTAGTTGCAAATTGCAGTGATTGGCTAATTTTTGGCCGCTCTCAAATAGAGCCAGCGACTCTGCTAATGGCAAACGGCCGTTTTCTAGTTCGGCAACGATATTGGCTAATTCGGTTAAGGCTGTTTCAAAGGGCATTTCTTTGATTGATTTGCTCATGTTTGTCCGTGTATGTTTGGTTTAGGAGCCGCCCCAGCGGGGCGGCTCTACGTGTTGTTGGTGGTGGTTGTTAATGGGTTGTTGCCCCAAATTTTCCATCTTTTAATTGAATGGTCAAGGGGGCGGCGGGGGTGACGGCGGTGACGCTGTGCAGAACACGGCCGTTTTCATCCCGCACTATCGCGTATCCCCGTTCTAAGGTGGCAAGGGGGGAGACGGCCGTTAAGCGTGCCATCATCACCCCCAGCCGATTCTCCTCGCGCTCCAGACGGCGGGAAACGGCCGTTTCTAACCGCATTAGTAGCCCGTCCACCCGCTGCCTGTCTGTGTCTAACCGCCGCTGCGGGCTGAGATGGGTTAATTTTTGCGTCAATTCACGCACGCGCCACTCCTGTTTTTCAAGATAGGCAGACATATCCTGCTGTAAGGCGTTGTGCATACCGTGCAATGCGCCCGCCAATTCTTCAATATCTGGCACAGCTAATTCAGCGGCGGCGGACGGGGTCGGGGCGCGGACATCGGCGACAAAATCGGCGATGGTGAAGTCGGTCTCATGCCCCACGCCACTGATGACGGGGTGCTGGGCGGCAAAGATGGCACGGGCGACGCGCTCATCGTTGAACGCCCATAAATCCTCAATTGAGCCGCCGCCGCGCCCGATGATGATCGTGTCGATGTCTGTACGGCCGTCTATCCATTCCAACGCCCGCACAATTTGCGCGGGAGCCATATCCCCCTGCACCAGCGTCGGGGCGATGAGAACCTGCACCAGCGGATACCGCCGTTGCAAAACGTTCAACATATCTTGCAACGCGGCCGCATTGGCGGAGGTGACGATGCCGATTTTGCGCGGAAAATGGGGGAGCGGCTGCTTATGCTCTGGATCGAACAGCCCTTCGTATGTTAATTTTTCTTTCAACGCTTCAAAGGCGAGCGTGAGATCGCCGCGCCCGGCGGGGATCATGCGTTTGGCATAGAGTTGGTACGCGCCGCTGGCTTCATAGACGGATATACGGCCGTTTATCACCACCGCATCCCCGCTTTGGGGACCAAATCCCAGCCGCCGCGCATCCGATTTCCACATGGCGCACTTCAACTGCGCTCCCTCATCCTTGAGCGTGAAATATAAATGCCCGGAACGAGCGCGGACGAAATTCGACAACTCGCCGCTGACTTCAACCTTTTGCAGATGGTCGTCTATTTCAAATAGCTCTTTGATGTATCCAGTTAGTTCGGTAACACTCCACATAATTTTTTATCGTGATCGTAATCGTTCGTCGTGATCGTGATCGAAAAAACGATTACGATAAACGATTACGATCACGAATTACGATCATTATCCATTTTCAATTATAATCCCCGTCGCAAAACAGGAGAATTTATGACAGAATCACAAACATCTGCTTTAGAGCAGGGAATAGAAGGGGAGGAAACGGCACAAACCGTTTCCTTCTTCCAAAACAAACATTTCGCCCTTTTAATCGGCCTCGTCGTCTTGCTTATCGATCAGGCGACGAAATTATGGATTGAGGGGAGGATGGCGTTGAACACGGCCGTTTCCCCCATCGATGCCCTCGCCCCGTATTTTGAATTTGCCCACATTGCCAACAGAGGCATGGCCTTTGGCCTGTTCCAAAGCAGCAGTCTCTTTTTTCTTGGCACCGCTCTCGTGATGATCGCGGGTATTTTATATTTTAATTATCAAACCCCCATCATCAGCACCCCGTTCAGGCTGGCAATGGGATTGCTTTTGGGCGGCGCAATCGGTAATTTGATTGACCGTATACGCATCGGTCACGTCACCGATTTTATCCATGTTAATCTGCTGCCCCTGATCGGCACCGAGTACGCCAACCATTTCCTTCTCCGTTATCTTAACTGGTTCGTCTTTAACATCGCCGACCTTGCCGTCGTCACTGGCGTGATCATTTTACTCTATGTCAGCCTCACCGAAGAAGAACTGTAGAAAATAGTGAGTAATCTTGATTCAGAATTAACCACGTTTATTTTTGTAAAACTTGTTTGAACCAAAGAATGGCAACTTCGCCCTCTTTGCGGGTGATCTCATTTACTCTACGGCTATGACGAATTCCATTACGTAATTCTGCTAATTGTTCAAATTTAAAATTTAATGCGTCTTTATTAGCAAAGCGTGGCTCAAAGAGTTTCCACAAAGCCTTGTTCGTAATGGTGTCTTGTATTTCTCTCAAATCAAAATATTCAAGAGTTCCGTCTAGTGTTTGGTAATCTCCTGCATTGAGAGTCGCATTTTTACGCACAGCTCGTTGAATACGTTCTTTAACTTTTGCTGAAACATGACTAGGAACTCGTGTAGGGTCATTTTCTAAAGTGCTGGCAACAATTGATCGTAATTCTAACTCGACCCATTCGATTTCTTCATCTAGTTCTCGTAATTTTGGGGTTAAGCCTAGACGTTCTTTAACCAGTAAGTAATTGATAGCATCCTGAATAGTACGTTGCCTTTCATTGATAAACAACTCAAAGTCTTCGGACGTAAATGGTTTTCGCATCAGAATTTCTTGAGCAATGGGCGAGATGAAATGGGATTCAAGAATTGTACGCACATGATCCTCACCATTTTCAGCAATTAGTAGAGGAAGATATTCGTTAGGTAGTTGTGTGTTAATTACCTTACGATTAGTTTCTTGGGTAAGTGGTGTGCGATTTAGAATCGTATTGATAATGTTACCGTCTAAATGCTCTTTCCCCCATGATTTTGGAATGATATGGTGAGCATCAAGGTCATCATGTAAAGGTATATTTCCTGTCATCCAGTCACGCGCACCCTGTATTACTAAAAGATTAAAGATGCCGTTGTATACCGATGTACCAAGTCTGGTTTCTTTAGATAAATTTAAGTTACGGAAACGATCTTTAAATTCCTGTAGTAAAGCAGGTCTGGTGTCATCATCATCTATCCACGCTGTCATATCAAGAAAATCACGGGCGCTAGTTGACTCAACTGAGCCCGAATACCGATTAGTGAAAACAGATGCCCAATACCAATGACGTACTTTTCGCTGAGCATTCAACTGTTTATTAGCTGGCAATGCTTTGACATGAGTTTGAATAGATGCGAACACAGGAAGGATTGATACATATGGTAAATATTTTGAGGAAATAACACCAAATTCTTGCGGATGGCGGAGCATGTTAATGGCATCTTCTAGTGCATTAACAGCAGTGTCCCATAGTTCTGAAAAAGCACTTGTGGTAGGTACAAGTACTTCTTTACGACGGGTTCCATCAGGTTCACGAATGGGTTTCTTCTCGCCTGGCAATAAGAAGTAGAGGTATTTGGGCGAACAATAAGCCTGCCGAAGGATAGACATAACTTGTAGGATGTAGACATTCATCTTTTTCGTTTCGACGAATTCTAATCGTGGGGCAGCTGCTCTCCACATGCTCTTTAATGGCAACCCTTTTGGTCTAAGTAACGCATTTAATAAATCAAACACATCTAAGCGAACGCCACGACTGTTGATTTGTGTGAATATATCGCAGACCTTATCAATCTCAATATCTTTATCTAATTCGATATAAGAGATTTGGTATTGTTCGGTAATTTCTTTGAGATATACGCCAAACGCTTTGGCATTGATACTGTGCTGAGTAGCCTCCTCCATGACAATGTTATTGCCATTGTTTTTTGCTTCTAATGTTTGTTTTTTCCAGTATTGCTCGTATCCTTGAACCCAATTAGGCAAATCCCATCCGCCAGCACCAATTACTGACAGTGGAAAAATATGAGTAGCGTATTGTGCCTCATCATCATCCAAAAGTGCTACCCATCGTTGACTCAACCAATTATAACTAAACGCCTCGTCGTAATCCTCTGACATGAATTTATCAACATGAATAAAATAGAAGGCTTTACTAGCTCGATTTGGCAGAGGAACATCAGGGGAAAGGAATGCGTAGAATATGGCTGTCAGGCGTTGTTGCCCATCGAGTACAATATATTCGGGTGAACCTTTTTCTGCAAAACCGTAGACAGGCTCGCAGGATAATGCTTCAAAATTCCCTTCCTTTCCTTTCCATAATAGTAAACTACCAATGTAATAATCAAGGAAAATAGAGCGCATTAACTCTTGAATATCCCACGGCTTCCACTCAAATTCGCGCTGAAAATCTGGAATAACGAAGCGTCCATCACGAAGACGGTGTATGAGTGTGTTGAGGCTGATATGGTCTGGTTTTTGTGCATCTTTCATAAGGTGTGACTCCCTGTATAGCTAATTTCTTGGATGATATGCTTTAATATGACGGTGGAAGAATTCTAAGGTTTGCAATGATACGGTTGATGTAGCTGAAGAAATCGTCAATCTCTTCATAGTTATCTAATTCGTCCTTCTCAGACGCATTAAGGCCAGTTGCTCTGTTTTTGTGTAATAGAAAAGAAATACGTTCTCGAACGGCCGTTAACGCACGAAAAACAGGCCGTTCATTATTAACTATTCCCAATTCATTATTCATTATTCAAACAACCCCGACTGCTTAATCTCTTTCTCCCCCATCGCCCGCCCCAAATGGGCGTAGGCGTGCGGCGTGGCGATGCGGCCGCGTGAGGTGCGCTCCAAAAAGCCCAATTGCAGCAAATACGGCTCCACCACATCCATAATCGTGTCCGATTCTTCGCTGATGGACGCGCCGATGGTGTCCAGACCGACGGGGCCGCCGCCGAATTTGTCGATGATGGCCGACAGGACGCGCCGATCTAAATCATCCAATCCCAGATGGTCAATTTCGAGGAGGTCTAGGGCAGAAACTGCCGTTTTCTCCGTAATCTCCCCCTCTGCCCGCACTTGCGCATAATCGCGCACACGACGCAGTAAGCGCAAGCCCACACGTGGCGTACCCCGCGACCGCCGCGCAATTTCTGCCGCGCCAATCGGCTCAATCGGCACGTCTAAAATGCCCGCCCCGCGCGTCACAATCGCTTCCATCGCCTCTTGATCGTAAAAATCCATGCGATAGAGCGCACCAAAACGCGCCCGTAACGGCGCGGTTAGCAAAGCCAGCCGCGTTGTCGCCCCGATGACCGTGAATTTGGGCAGTTTGAGCCGCACATTCTTCGCGCCCGGCCCTTTGCCGACGATGATGTCCAGCACAAAATCTTCCATTGCGGGATACAAAATCTCCTCAACAGCACGTCCCAAGCGATGGATTTCGTCGATGAACAAGATGTCGCCTGCGCGTAAGTTGGTCAAGATGGCGGCCAAATCGCCCGCTCGTTCGATGGCCGGGCCGGCAGTGATGCGGATGTTGACTGTCATCTCGTTGGCGACGATGTGCGCCAGCGTCGTCTTGCCCAAGCCGGGCGGGCCGTGAAACAACACATGATCCAACGCCTCACCGCGTGCTTGCGCCGCTTCGATCAGAATCTCCAAGTTGGCCTTCAACTTGTCTTGACCGATGTAGGTAGATAGCCGTTGCGGACGGATGGCGTTATCGAGATTTACGTCCTCTCTCTTTTTTTGTGGGGCGATGTGTCGGTTTGGTTTGTCACTCATAAGGTGGTTTTGGATGTTGGGCGACCCAGCGGGTCGCCCCTACGATTCGCCATCCTGTAGGGGCGACCCGCTGGGTCGCCCGTTGATAATGGATTGCATAAATTTGATGGTAAGATCGGCGGCAAGGTCTATTTCGTCTTCGACGAGAAGGACATGACCTGAATTTTCCAGCCAATGATGCTCGTAAACGGCCGTTTGCACGCCCGCCCGTATCAGGTCGCCGCAATCGGCGGCGACCGTTGTGTCATTGCGCCCTTGTATGATCAAGAGGGGCTGCTTGATAGATGGCAATCGGCGGCGAACATCCTTATTTAACCGTAATAGCGCACGCACGCCGCTCATCGGCTGCACTTCATACCCTTGCCAATACGCATTATTGTCCGATTCTGGTTTGGGGAAATGGATGCGGAGCATCGCCCCCAAACTGATTATAGGCGGCATGAAAAAGGGCATTTGTAACTTGAGCGCAGGCGCGTAACAAAGCACCCCCGCAATATCAGGGTAGCGAGCGGCAAGAGCGAGAGCCAGCACCCCGCCGGTCGACTCGCCGCCGACGAAAACGTGCTCATGAACGGTGGCGAGTTGGTGATAATGGGAAACGGCCGTTTGCATCCACTCCTCATACCGTATCCCATCCAACGCGGCGGGCATTTTGCCGTGTCCGGGCAACAACGGAGCCGAGATGGCATACCCCGTCTCCGCGTGCATCCGATCCGCCAACAAACGTACTTCCGTCGTCGTCGCCGTCAATCCGTGCATCAGCAACACACCAACAGAGCCGTCACTCTTCAATTCAAACGCCGTTCCATCCAAATGATGGTTTGACATACGGTATTCACTCATATCATTCTCCCCATTTTTCTTCATAATCGATCATACGATGAGTATAAATTGTTATTGACATTTTGTAAAAGCATAACGAAACACAAATTCCCTCACCTAGTACTGCTTGGCCTAAGGTTTTCTGTAGTGCAATTTTGTAAAATTGCACGGTCAATCTTACAAAACAGCCTCGCCTTAATTCGTGATCGTTTTCGTGATCGAAAATCGAAAAAATCGATCACGAAAACGATCACGAAATACGACAGCGACAACCATAACGCATAAATCTCCCCTCAATTCACATGTTATGTCAATTGTCTAGGATTTAACATTGCGATTTGGAGGTTACAATCGCCCTATTCCTCACCTTGAAATTTCATCAAAAACAACGTAGAATCTATCGCTTCACAATGGTATGTTAATACATTCTACCGTAAGTATCTTCCCAATAAATCGTGGACAAGAGTTGACAAATTTCATCAGCATTTTATTTTACACGAGTATCATTAGGAAAATTTGTCAAGTCACCCCAGAATACTGAGAAGATACTACCGTAACTTCTCAATATTTCGGGGTGACTACAACGGATGAAAGAAATAAACGGATGGTGCAGTCAAGAAAGCATCCGCTCATTTTCATAATTCGCTGTAGTCATACTAAAAACAAAATAATTTCCCCGCTTTTTTGAGAAGATACGTTCTACCATATAAACGGCGTTACCCAACGCAAAGGAGCAGCCTGACAACAAACCAAGCCCCACTTTTTATTCCATAGTAACGATAGCACAATTTCATGGGCAACCTGCCCACCACATAACAGGAGAAAAATGATCAAAAAACAAAATATCCTTATATTACTTGGTATCCTCATGATGGGAATACTGTTGACTTCATGCAAAAAAGAAGAAGAAAGCACCGAACTTAACCTGCTCTGCGTCCCGCAAGAAGAGTGGTGTCAAGGCATGAAAGAAGAATTTGAAAAAGAGTACGGCATCACCGTCAACTACGTTCGTATGTCAACTGGTGAAGCATTAGCCCGTTTAGAAGCTGAGAAAGAGAATCCCCAATTTGACATCATGTGGGGCGGCCCCATTGACACCTACATCTCAGGCTCAAAAGAAGGTATGTTTACTCAATACGAATCTCCCAACGTCAAAAATTTATTAGACAAAGATAAATATCAAGACCCCAACAATTACTGGTCAGGCATTTACCTAGGTTCCTTAGGATTCGCTACCAACAAAGATTTCCTCGAAGCCCATCCAGGCCTAGAAGCACCCACCTCTTGGGATGACCTCCTCAAACCCGAATTCAAAGGTCAAGTTTTGGTCGCCCATCCCTCCACTTCTGGTACATCCTACACCGCCATGTCCACCATCTTGCAGTTGATGGGCGAAGATGACGGCTGGGTTTATCTTGATAAATATGCTGACCAAATGCTACAATTCACCAAAAGCGGTTCTGCCCCAGCCAAGTTTGTCGGCGCAGGCGAAGGCGCGGTTGGCGTTGTATTCTCCCATGACATTGTAAAACAGATTGAAGCTGGTTTGCCGCTCGTGTTGAGCTTCCCCGAAGACGGCACTGGATATGAGATTGGCGGTATGGCGATTGTGAATGGCGCCAAGCATTTGGATGCGGCTCAAAAATGGTATGATTGGGCGTTGACAGCCGACGCACAAGCACTCGGCCCCAAGTATAAAGCGTACCAAGCTCCCACCGTCAGCGGCGTGGATTTGGCTTATCCAGAACTATTAGAAGTTAATCTGATCGATTATGATTTCCAATGGGCGGGCGACAACAAGAAAACATTCGTAGACAAATTCATCAACGAAATTGCGGGTGCTGACGATTTGAAACAATAATCAGCATCCTGCGTTTGGGGATTTGTTTTCTCCCCAAACGTATCTACTCAGGCTTTCTACTATTGCCTGAATAGCTTTGGGGAGTATTTATCCCCCAACCCTTAACCTATCATGCCTGCTTTTGCAGGCATGATAGTTTCCAGAGAGTTTGCGGATTTTGAAAATCTGTCAACTCTGGAGAATATGGTATGACCACACCCATTGCCAAACAATCCTCCATTAAAACCAATTTAGCACACCGCTACCGCGAGTTTGCCCTGATCGCCCGCGATCCAGTGCTTTTGGTCGGTTTGCTGCTGGCTGTTTTATTTATCCTCACCTTTGTTTTCTTCCCCATCGGCAAAGTCATTTTACGCGCCTTTGCCGATGACAATGAAGCTTTCAATATCGAGTATTTTCTTCGTTATTTCGATCCTTATTTCTCAAGGTATTTATGGCGATCCTTGCTGTCCACGATGACATTAGGCATCGCTACCGCAACGCTGGGGACAACCCTGGGGTTTGTTTTCGCTTATACGGTAGTGCGCTGTAACCCGCCCGGAAAGCGTTGGGTACATATTTTGGCACTCATTCCCATCGTTTCGCCCCCGTTTGCCATCGCAATGGCGACCATTTTGCTTTTTGGCCGCAACGGGCTCATCACCGCCAAATTTTTTGGCTGGGAATTTACGCAAGGCATGAACGATATTTACGGGATGGATGGATTGGTTTTTGTACAGACCATCACCTTTTTCTCGGTCTCATATTTGATGCTGCGGGCGATGCTGGAACGGCTGAACCCAGCAATGGAAGAGGCCGCCCACAGTTTGGGCGCATCTAAATTTTATATTTTCCGCACCATCACTTTGCCTTTATTGATTCCTGGATTAGCCGCCTCCTTTTTGCTGCTTTTTGTTGAATCATTGGCTGATTTGGGTAATCCGCTCCTAATTTCAGGTAATGTGGATGTGTTGTCGGCACAGATTTTTCTAGCAGTGGCTGGTGAATTTGATTATCAAAAAGCATCTACGCTGGCGATTATGCTATTGATCCCAACATTGCTTGTGTTTGTGGTACAACGCTATTATGTCAGCCGCCGTTCGTATGTTTCAGTGACGGGCAAGCCGGCCAGCGGGCAAATTTTGGTCAAAGAACCAGTCACCCGTTGGACATTTATTGCCATCACTTACGCCGTATTGGCTTTAATTTTGACCTTATATTTATCCATCATCGTCGGATCGTTTAGTAAGGTGTGGGGGATCGATTACACGCCCACGCTGGAGCATTGGAAAATGATGCTCAATCGCGGCAACGAAGCGATCATGGATACAACGTTTCTGAGCATAATGGCGACACCTATCGCCGTGCTGTTGGGGATGATGGTCGCGTTTTTGGTGGTGCGAAAAAATTTCAGCGGCAAAGACGGTCTGGATTTTGGCTCTAATTTAGGAGCGGCCGTTCCCGGCACTATTTTGGGCATCGGCTTTATTCTCTCCTTTGTGGTATCACCATGGCTGTTGGTGTGGGCGTTATATATCACAATGTCACTATTTTTTGTTCGCACGCTGTTTAATACGCCAAAAGAGCAGTTGAGTATACTGTTAGGCGGCTCTGTTCTGGTGGGATTATTTTGGTATTCGCAGGAATTTCTGGGCGAAATCGGGACGATGTATCTGTTAGGCGGGTTGTATATGGCGTTGGCGGCGTATTTCTTTTTTATGCGCGGTGATAAACGCAGTGGTAAACTGCTGGCGGGATTGGGCTTCTATTTAATGATGTCTGATCTCGTTTTGTATATCTCTTATCCTATCGCTAGTTTGAGCCGTCAAATTGACAGTTCGTTTTGGAGTGATGCGGTATTCCAACTGTCAGATTATATTCAAGTACTCTTCCGCGTCCCGCAAACAATCTTGATGATTCCTTATCTCTTTATGGGGATGGTGGCTTTGGATAAAGTGCGGGGAAAAGAACGGCCGTTACTCTCTATTCTCTTTCTGGGTATCGGCGGCGCGTTGGCGTTTGTCGGCAACCCGCTGGCGATGGTCGGCACCGCCTTCATCATCATTTTCGCCTTCACCGTTCGCAGTATGCCCGCTTCTGTACGGGCGGGTGTGGCATCGTTACAACAGATCGATCCCGCCATTGAAGAGGCATCCAACAGCTTGGGAGCCAATGCAGAGTACACGTTCCGCAAAGTGACATTGCCGTTAATCACCCCCGCATTATTGGCTGGGCTGATTTTCGCCTTCACGCGGCATATGACCAGTCTTTCGGCCATTATCTTCTTAGTCAGCCCGCGATGGCGGATTGTGACCGCTTCGATTTTGAGCGAATGGGAGCAGGGCGGGGTCAGTTTGGCGGCCGCCTACGCCTCATCACTCATCCTATTGGTCTTATTGGCGATTGGCTTGATGTATATTGTGACAACTCGAATTTTGAAAGGACGCAGCGACGCAGATTTGTCGCTGGGAGCGTAAGATTATGTATTTAACATTAACAGATGTAACGAAAACTTTTCCCGGCCGCAGTGGGGATAATGATGTAACGGCCGTTGACAAGGTCACCCTGAACATTGCTAAAGGGGAGCTCGTCACGCTGCTCGGCCCCTCAGGCTGCGGCAAAACGACCACATTACGGATGATCGCTGGCTTTGAATTCCCCTCTGAAGGTGATATTCATCTGGATGGCAAAGAGATCAATAAGCTGCCGCCCCACAAACGGGATATGTCGATGGTTTTCCAGAGTTACGCCATCTTTCCCCATTTGACAGTGTATGAAAACGTCGCCTATGGCCTGAAAGTGGCGCGTCTGCCCAAGAAAGAGATCAAAGAACGGGTTGCCAAAACGCTGGAATTGGTCGAGTTGAGCGGGTATGAAAACCGCGCTCCCAATCAGCTTTCTGGCGGGCAGCAACAGCGGGTCGCCTTGGCACGCGCTCTGATTATGGAGCCAAAAGTGCTGCTCATGGATGAGCCGCTTTCCAATCTTGATGCCAAGTTGCGCGAGCAGATGCGGAATGAAATTCGGCGCATCCAGCAGATGATTAACATTACCAGCGTTTATGTCACCCATGATCAGGTTGAGGCGATGACGATTTCTGATCGTGTGGTGATTATGAATGAGGGGCGGATCGAACAGATCGGCACGCCCATCGAAATTTATCGCCATCCCAAAAGCCGCTTTGTGGCTGATTTTATTGGCCGTGCTAATTTTATATCGGGCGTGGTGCAGGGGTGGAAAGACGGCCGTTTAACCGTCACCTTCATGGATCGCCTGCTGGTTGTTGCTGCCGCAGAGGATGAATATAAAACGGGAACGGCCGTTACCATCGTCGTCCGTCCTGAAATGATGCAACTCAATCCCGCCGACGGAGCGCATGTAGACGGTATCGTGCGCCGCGCCTCCTATTTGGGCGATGTGGTGGAGTATGATGTGCAAGTTGGCGAGCAACTGCTCTCCCTCGTCGAATCAGACCCGCGTCATTTAGATATTCATCCTGAAGAAACGGCCGTGCAAATCAAATTTTTAGAAGATTGTCTCTACGCGCTACCGCCATCAAACTAGTACACGCTGGCGGAAGTTCTTCGGGGTTTTCTTGCGATTATTTGTTGCGGGAATCGGAATTCCCGCAACCTCATACCAGACAAGTATCGGGAATTCCGATTCCCGATACAGGCGGCGTATATCATCTAAGAACTTAGGCCAAGTTA
>WFSA01000169.1 GCA_015486215.1 Anaerolineae bacterium
CCCTGCCCCCAGAGGTCGGCGACGGACGGGAATCGGAACGGATGGTACGCGCACATCCGCGCGTGCTGGTCGCGCCACATGTGAACACGATCATTGATAAAAAACGGTCCCAAAAAGCGATCATCGTCGCTAAAAAAATCCGTGATCTATTGCAAGTCAGGCCAGATAATAATATCGCTCTCAAATTGGTGTCTGTCGATCTAATCATTCCGCATGAACAAATTGACCCCAAACGGGTCAAGCGGCTGATGGGACGGTTAGAAGCGGATGGAATTCTTGCCAATCCGCCGATCACTATATTTTGGAAAGGGAAATATGTAGTGCTGGACGGGGCGACGCGCTCAACGGCGTTCAAAGAGTTGGGATACAATCAAATTATCGTGCAAGTCGTGCCGCCGACTCAGACAGATTTTGAACTGCACACCTGGTATCACGCGATTTCGGATAAACGGCCGTTTTCCACTCTCCGCGCTGAATTAGAGAAAATTGACGGGATCGCGCTGCAAACCGTCACCATCCGCGCAGCGCAAGATAGTTTGCGCCATCCCCAAACCCTTTGCTACTTCCTTGATCTGGACGGCAAGGCGACCGTCGCCCGCGTGGAATCGGGCGCAAATAAATTAGATGTGATGAATGTACTTGTCGCCTTGTACACCGATTGGGGAAATGTTGAGCGCACTTTGTTGACAACACGCGACCGCTTGTTGGTACAGTTTCCTGAATTAACGGCCGTTGCCATCTTCCCCCAATTTGCCCCCGAAGAGGTGTTTGAAGTCGCCGCCCACGGCAAGCTTTTACCAGCCGGCCTGACGCGGTTTATCATTCCCGGCCGCATTTTGCGCGTCAACGCCGACCTAAAACGGCTCAAACAAAAAGAGTCGATCATCGCCAAACGCCGCTGGTTCCATAGTTTTCTGGAACAAAAATTAGCCCAAAGCCGATTGCGTTATTATCAAGAACCCGTCATCCTGCTGGATGAATAATTGGCAATTGTCAATTGTCAATGGTCAACGGGGGTAATGAGTGTTGATTGTTTTGGATGATCACGTATCTTCTCAAAAAATTGGACACTGATTGCACAGATGAACACAGATAAAAAAAGTAAAATCAGTGAAATTAGTGTCTAATTTCCTGTGAAAGACTAGTATAACTTGGCCTAAGTTCTTAGATGATATACGCCGCCTGTATCGGGAATCGGAATTCCCGATACCTATCTGATGGGAGTTGCGAGAATTCTGATTCCCGCAACAAATAAGATACAAAGACTTCCGCCAGCGTGTACTAGTATTGCTTGGCCTAAGTTCTTAGATGATATACGCCGCCTGTATCGGGAATCGGAATTCCCGATACCTATCTGATGGGAGTTGCGGGAATTCTGATTCCCGCAACAAATAAGATACAAAGACTTCCGCCAGCGTGTACTAGATATTAGAAAGGGGAGGGGCCTTAGGGAAAACTCGTAAATAACTGTGGACAAGGTGACAGGCACTTGCCAAGTGCCTGTCACCTGAAAGTCCAAAGTTAAAAACGAACCTTCCCTTAGTAAAAGTGACAGTCACGGGGGCGCATCAATTGTCCACAGTCACTTGAATGCTGGTTTCGGCAAAACGGCCGTCTTCCCCCATCACCGTCAACAACAGCGTATACAACCCATCCAGTCCCGTCGTGTCCCAGTCGCCCAGCCGGCTTTGGGCGACTGGCTCCGTGCTGATAATGATCGTCTGCAAATTGTCGGGCAGCAACCCTTTGAAATAGGTCAGACGATAGCTGCTGAACCCCTCCATCTGTGCCGTGCCGCTGATGGGGATGGTGCTGCTGATGATGGTGAGCGGCTGCGGGTTGAGAATAACGGCCGTATCCGCCACATCACGCATCGGACGCAGCGTATCATACTCCGTCGGCGGCTGCGGGATGCCACTCTCGGCCGCCCACTCTTGTAATGGATCGGGGAACTGTTGGTAAATACGCCGTTCGATCAGTTCGGGCGGGGTGTAGAGAGTGGCAAGACGGCCGTTTTCCCGATTCACCCCCACCTCCTGATACATCCTGTCATAGCTGGTCGGCTCCGTCCCCTTGATGAACAGTTCCGACAGCGATGGACAGTGCGCCGTCGCCAATTGCCCTGATGGATCGCAGATCGAAAGCTCCACCAGCCCGTCAGGCTGTGCCCAGATCGTTGTCGGCGCGTCCTGCAACGCCCAACTCATCAGCGCGTGCCAGATGGGGGCGGCTCCATCCACCGCCGCCATGCCCTCCCCATTTACCCATACGCCAGTCACCAGATCGGGTGTGTAGCCAGTTGCCGATTGGCCGCCGCCGAGCGCGACCGCTGTTGGCCGATTATGGGGCAGTTCCATCACATTGGGGCAGCCGTAGCCGTCACAACGAGCGCGGCGGTCGGCGAGCATATCGTTCATCAAATACGCCAGCGCGGGGGTTAAAATCTCACGGGTAACGGCCGTTTCCTGCACGATGGCTGTGGGAACGATTCGCCCATCTTCCGCCCGTCCCGCCATTTTGCCGCTATTGCTGATGGTGGCGAAGGCGTGCGTCAGGCTGAGGAGCCGCCCGTCATCGGCGTTCAGATTTTTTATCGTTTGATCGACGGCCGTTTCCCCCACCCATCCCGTCACTTGCGCCAACGGAGACGCGTAACCGCTCCCCAACGCTTGCCGCAAGCGCACCCCGCCGCGATAAATTCCCGTCTCATTTTCGCTAAATTGCTCAATATCAGCCAGCATCACCGCCGCCGTGTACCCTTGCGCCAGGGCGGTCAGATAGGTGAACGGGGCGCGGATGTCACCGCCGCCATTCGCGCCGACCATCGCTTGAATGGCCCCTGTTTTGGGGTCAAGCATGACGACAGCCGCATCGTCAGCGTGGTAATCCACCCCCATCGCGTTGAGCGGGGGAAGGAACTCCAGCGCGGGGCAAGCGTCCCGCTGATCGGCAGGCAGTCCGCTCCCAATCATCCCCGAAAGACGGTTGACATGCGCTTGGGCAACACATTCCGCTTGTTGCTGCCATGCCAAATTGAGGCTGGTCTGTATCTCTAGCCCGTCGTGCAGTAAGGCGGACGCGCCGTACAACTGCTCCGCTTCCTGCTGGGCGTACAGGGCAAAATCGGGGGCGATGATATCGAAACGGCCGTTAAATGGCGGCACAATTTGGGGCGGAAGGAAGCGGGCGGCCATCAACTCATCCAGCGTAATCTGCTCTGATTGATGCAGCCTTTCCAAGACCGTCTCCTGCGCCGTTTTGGCCGCTTCGTATGCGTCAATCGGGTTGCGATGGGGATCGGTGGGGATGGAAGCGAGCAATGCGGCTTCGCCTAGGGTGAGATCGGCGGCTGGTTTGTCGAAGTAGACGGCCGCCGCCGCTTCCCAGCCGTAAGCGAGCCAGCCGTAATACGCGTTGTTCAAATACCATTCCAGAATTTGCTCTTTGCTATACAGCTTGCCTGCACGATGGCGGATGAGCGGGCGCAGATACGGCTCTTCCACTCCAATTTGCTCATCAAGGAAGCGATTCATAATCGTGTTGTCATCACTTTCCCAATATTCAGGGGCGATGGCGGCGATGGTGGATTGAACGGCCGTTGGCGGCAGTTCATTCCACCTCAGCCATGCGCTCGTCGGTGCTTCGATTTGATGGATGAGCGTGCCGTCTTGCGCGTAAAAGCGGGCGGGCGCGGGCGCGGTATCGGTCGTCGTGGCAATAATTTCAAAGAAGGGGGGCAATCCATCAGTTGCCAGCGCATACGCCCACGTGCTACCGCCGAGAACGCCCATCAGCAACAATCCCCCGCCCACAAAAATGGCAAGCAGGATGAAAAAGAGGATGGAAACGGCCGTTTGCCCTCCCTTTTTCTCTTCTCTCCGCCGACGGGATCGCCGCCGTGCAATTTGCGTCGCTTTTGGCATAAAGTATTGTGGGGAATTGTATGCTAAGGGAAAACTCGTAAATAACTGTGGCCAAGGTGACAGGCACTTGCCAAGTGCCTGTCACCTGAAAGTCCAAAGTTAAAAACGAACCTTCCCTAAGGAACGAGGATTTATTTAACTACCAAAGTTGTCATTCCCCCATCTTCATGAGGGCAGGCTCCGCGAAGGCAGGAATCCATGATTTCCCAGACTGTGGATTCCTGCCTTCGTAGAAATGACAGATGGAAGTTTCTGATTTTATTTAATCCTCATTCTGTATCTTCTCAGTATTCTGGGCAGACTTGACAAATTTTCCTAATGATACTCGTGTAAAATAAAGCGCTGATGAGATTTGTCAACTCTTGTCCACGATTTATTGAGAAGATACCTCACTCCTAATGGCCTACTCCTCTTCAACGGTCACTTCAATACCCCGTTCCGCCAACTCCTGCACAAAACGGCCGAATGGGATATCTTGCACAGGTGAAAGCAGCCCCCGTTTTGCCAACTGTCCCGATCCAATCATCAACGCTCCGATGCTGACCGTATAGCCAACCGTGCGGTTCATAGACATAAACCCCGTCTCCAAATTGCGCTTGTCCACCATTTGATAGATGAGGTGCTTCCGCTTTCCATCCTTCATCCCTTTCACTTCCACGCGGATGATGGTCACATCTTGCTCGTCGTCGCCATATTGCAAATGGGGAGCGAGTGCCGCCGCCATGAACTTTTGCGGGCTGACAGGATGCCCGTCAACCACGATCGGCTCTGTGTCCAGCAGATGCAAATCAACGATTTTCTTCCAAAAGGCGGAATGTCCCGGCCAGCGCATCGCGTATCGTCCCAAACGGTGCAGGCTGGATTGTTCCAGATCTAAAAGGGCGGCATACGGCCGTGCATCCCCATTCGGATACGCTTCCAGCGTGCCGATGCCCTCAATATCAACCATATGCACATTTTCGGGCGCAAACATCGCCGATGTGTCGATATGGACGACCTTTCCATCCTGAACCAGCCACCCTTCGCGCCGATACGATTTCATCACTCCTTCAAATGTCCACGAGATTTTATACTTGATCGGGTTATCGGCCGCAGCTATATCTGGAATACCAGAGCCGTAGCAAAAAACATCTTCAACGCTGTCTAATGAGCGGGCGGCGTGTCCCAGCATGACCAAATCAATACCCGGATCAAGCCCAAATTCGGGCAGGATGGTGATCCCTGCGGCCTCAACTTCGTCGGCCACCGCCTCAAGTTCGGGGGTGTTATATGATGTGAATGTCAGATGCACCTGATTGCGGAGGGCGGCGGCGACAATCGTATTGATGAATGGGGTCGGCAGCAGATCGATGATGACATCTACCCCTTGCCCGATCAATCGATCCAGTTCATCGGGATTGGTCGCGTCTACTTGTTCGCATTGGACTTTACGGCCGTACCCCCTCTCCTCAACATGCGCCTGCAACGCCGCGAAATCCCAATCGGCGGCAATAATATGTGAAACCTCATCGCGCTGTACCAGATCATACAGGGCGGCTTTTCCTTGCATTCCAACACCTAATAGTAAAACCTTCATTTTCTTGTCTCCATAGTATCTTCTCAGTATTCTGGGGAGACTTGACAAATTTTCCTAATGATACTCGTAACATCTCAATAAATTGGGGCAAAGACTTGACAGGTTTCATAAGAGTCTCGCGTTTTACACGAGAGTATTATAGAAAACCTGTCAAGTCTCCCCGAAATTTTGAGAAGATACTGATACTCGTGTAAAATAAAGTGCTGACGAAATTTGTCAAGTCTTGTCCACGATGTATTGAGAAGATACTCTCCATAAGTATAAAGGAGCAGATCATAACATGATTTACGGGGCGGGGGAATTTATGCGTTATGATTGTCGTGATCGTATTGCGTGATCGGTTTTTTCGATCACGAAAACGATCACGATCACGAATTAAGGCGAGGTTGCAATCGCCCTAGATAAGCTCTTGCAAAAATAGCGCATCATATCAAATAGAAGTAAACTTGTCGGTGGGAGTGGTTGTGTCCCGGTGGATGCCCCAGTCTTCAAAACTGGTGGCTGGTCGCGCTGAGCGAGCGGCGGTGGGTTCGACTCCCATCCTCTCCCGCCTAAAAAGGGTATCACAGATAAATGTGATACCCTTGTTTTTTCTGTATCCCAAATAACCGACAAAACGAATGGAAAACGTAGGCTTCCTCATTTCCCGATTCCCCCATCCCACCGTATAATAAGCGTATAAAGGTAACTTCTTAAAAAGTTGGGGGCATGATTACAGCTAATTAGGAAAGGAACGAATCTACTCGACTGACGCAATTTGTGCCTTTCTTAATTGGGTGTGATCATCCCGAAATACTGAGAAGATACGTACAAAGTTATTCATTGTTCATTGTTAAAGAGGTATCATGCGATTATTTCAACGTGCGTTGCGCACTTTACTTTTTTTGATTGGGTTGACTGCTGGAGTAGTAACGGCCGTTGCCTACTTCTTCTCCCGCCGCATCATCAATCCCCCGCGCAAAAAACTGTGGGCACTCCCCAGCGACATCGGCATGGAATATGAAGAGGTACAATTTCCCGCTCGTGATGGCGCACGCATTTCTGGCTGGTTCATCCCTGCTGCTGGTAAACGCCAAGACGGGGCGACCTTGATTATGGCACATGGCTGGCCGTGGAATCGGCTCGGCACATTGGCCGATGATCCCCTCTCCCAGATTAACGGCAGCGAGCCGCTCGATTTATTACGGTTGGCACATGGATTGCATCAAGAAGGGTTTAATCTATTGATGATCGACCTTCGCAATCATGGCGAAAGCGCGTCTGCCCCGCCAGTCACCTTTGGCGTACAAGAGTCGCTGGACATATTAGGCGCGGTTGATTATTTAGAGAGCCGCACAGAGACGTATTCTAACCGCATTGGAGCTATCGGCCTTTCGATGGGCGCGAACAGCATTTTGTACACGTTGCCGCAAACGGATCGCATCAAGGCGGCCATCGCCGTGCAGCCGACGAGCGTTTCCCTCTTTACCAAACGATACGGCCGTGATTTACTCGGTGTATTAGGTGCTCCCGTCGTCAAATTAGCCGAACTATTTTACCGTCAGCAAGGCGGATTGCCGTTCAACAGCATCCAGCCCGCCTTCCCTGCCGCCGCCGCTGGCGACATTCCCATCCTTTTTATACAGGGTGATGGGGACCGCTGGGGTGAAATGGCCGATGTTGAACGAATGAGTGCCGCCGCTCCCAACTCGCGCGGCCCGCTTTATGTCAATAGCACCCATCGGTATGGCGGCTATCAATATCTCATCGACAATCCTAAAATCGCCTCCGCTTTCTTTGAGCAGCATCTCCCCGAACTGTAGGGCAAGTTTGCAAACTTGTCCCGCCATTTATTTATGAAGTTCCAAACAATCATATTCACCCTGACTACCGCCCTGCTTGTCGTGCTTGTCGTGCTTGTCGCATGCCAATCGACTGAAAAAGAGCAAACGGGGCTTACTGTTATGGAAACCACACCTGTTGATGTGACGGCGACGGCCGTCAGCATGACGGCCGTATCCAGCGAACCCATCGCTTCCGCAACCGCAACTGCAACCGCAGTTGTGGCGGAGACGGATGCAGCTGAAGCGATAGTAACGGCCGTTCCCCCCACACCAACCGCCCCCAAACCGATCAATATCTGCATCGCCAATGAGCCGAGCAGCCTTTACCTGTACAGCGGCGACGGGGACGTTCTCCGCTCTGTATTTTATGACAGCTTGTATACCCACAATGCGTATGAGTACCAAGCGTGGGGATTAGAAAAATTGCCCAATTTGGCCGATGGGGACGCGATCATCGGTGAGCGGCGGGTGGATGAAGGGGACAGGATTATCAATGCTGACGGCCGTATCGTCACCTTAACTTATGGCACCCATCTATTCGACAAAAATGGAGAATTAGTCACCTTTGAAGGCGATCCGATCACGATGGCGCAAATGAAAGTCACCTTCAAACTGCGCCGCATGGTTTGGTCTGACGGCACGGCCGTCACCGCCGCCGACTCCCTGTTCAGCTTCAACATCGCCGCCGATCCAGACAGCACAGTACCAAAAGAGCGCGTCAGCAAAACGGCCGTTTACGAACCAATCGACGATTTCACCATCCGCTGGACAGGACTCCCCGGCTGGCTCGATCCCACCTATTTCCTCAATATCTGGCAGCCATTGCCCGCCCATCAACTTGACCAGTACAGCGCGGCCGAGCTGCGAGAAGCGGACGAAACGACCCGTCATCCGCTCGCCAACGGCGCGTTTATGCTTGACGAATGGCGTGAAGGAGATCTGATCCGCTTTGTCAAGAACCCGTATTATTACCGCGCCAACGAAGGGCTTCCCCGTCTCACCTCCGTCACTTTTCATATTAGCCAAACGGCCGTTGAAGCCCTCGCCGCCCTGCAATCAGGCGCGTGCGACATCGCCCTAGACGATAATTTCGCCACCACCGACCTGCCCGCCCTATTAGAGATGGCTGAAAGCGGCAGCATCATCCCGCATATCACCGACGCGCTGATTTTTGAACAGATCAGTTTGGGGGTTGCTCCATCGGCTGAGTATGCCAAACTACATCCCAACTGGTTCGCACAGGTTGAAGCCCGCCGCGCCGTCGCTTATTGCCTTGACCGAGAGGCGATGGTTGACGAGATACTGTTTGGGCAGGGGGCGGTGATGGACAGTTATGTATCGACCAGCTATCCGACAGCCGAATTGGCGACGGACGGGTTTCCGTATACCCGCGATCTTGCTATTGCCGACGAACGGCTGACGATGCTCAATTATATTGACCGCGATGGGGATGGTATTCGTGAGGATATTGACGGCAATCCCTTGGCCATCAATATCAATGTCCCCGCTGAATCAGTCAGCCGCGTGCGTTTGGCCGAAATGTTCGCCGATAATCTGGCCGATTGCGGTATCAGCGTCACCGTCGCTCCGTTGCCCGCCGCCTCTTTTTATACCGAAGGGGAAGAGGGGCCGATTTTTGGCCGCAATTTCGATGCGGCTCTATTCGCGTGGCAATTGCCGAGCGAACCAGCGTGCCATCTTTACACGGAAGAGGCGATAGGCAGGGTTAATGTGACGGGCTGGGCAGAACCGCTAGGGCTGTTTGATGAGGCTTGTCGTGACGGCCGTCATGCGTTCGTCGGCGACAGCACCTATAATGCCGCCCATCAAGCCGCGATGGAACTTTATGCCAGCAACCTCCCTTCTATCCCCCTATTCTCCCGCCTTCGCATCGCCGCCGTCACCCCCCGCGTGCAAAACTTCACCATCAACACAACCCAATCTGCCCCGCTCTGGAATATCGCCGAGATTGACAATGAACAATGAATAATGAACAATGGATAGTAACTACTCAGCCTATCAATTATCTCACCACAAAGAAACAAAGATCACGAAGAAAATCTTAAAAAACTTCGTGTTCTTCGTGTCTTTGTGGTTAATTCGGACAAGGGCTGAGTAGTTACAATGGATACTTAATAATTAGGCCATTTATGAAAAATAATGACACGTTTGTCATTCCCGCCCCCATCCCCACCTTCGTGAGGACAGGCACGGGAATGACAATCAAAAGTTTGGGTGATTTAAATTTAGAAATGGCCTTAATAGTGAAGTGGAGCAGCACGCTTCACTTTATTGCTCATTATTCATTGTTCATTAAGATTGGGGAGGGATAGGGAGATTGTGAAGATATGAGTAACAGACGCGAGTATAGAACAGATAATGAACAGAAAATATCAAATCGTTTATGGGGAGTTGTTGGAATAGGTGTGGGCATCGGCATTGTCGTTGTCTTTCTCGTTATCGCCGCGATTGGTTATTTTTTCATCCAAAAATGGAATACCTCCTTGCTGCCCGTTGAAACGGCAACGCCCGCTGTTGTGGAGGAGTCGGCAGAAGCGGAATCGCCGCCATCAACTGACACGGCCGTCCCGCCCATGTCCCCTTCTGCAGAAGGGGCTGCGGTGGCAGAAACGGCCGTTCTTCCCACCCCGACCACCGCCGCTACGGCAACCTTCTTGCCGCCGCCGCCCGCCGCCACCCCCGCCTTAGTCGGTTCCGTCACCGCGTTCACCAATATCTACACCATTCCGAACGATGAGGATAGCAAAATCGCCGCGTTTGCCACCGATACGGCCGTTGTCATTTTAGGCCGACCGCCTCAAGGGCGATGGGTCTTGCTGCAAGCAAACGGGGTGACAGGGTACGGCTCGGCCGATTATGTCAAATTACCGCAAGGGGTCACATTGGACGCATTGCCGATACGGGCGGTCACTCCTGCGGCAACAAAAGCAGTACCATCAGCAACAACGGCCGTTGCGACCAATCCCGCCACCATCTTCCCTGTGCCGCGTAATTCAGGAACGGCGGGCAAGCCATATGTCGCTGTGGGCGGCGAAGTGGAAGTGAGCGGGCGCGATGAGAGCGGCGCATGGCTCTATGTTGAGGATAAAAGCGGCAATAAAGGGTATGTGTGGGGTGCGTTCTTCACCTATGGCGGGCAAATCAACCAGCTTCCCGTCATCACCCCCGCACCACCTACGGCAACGGCGACCGTTGCCGCCCCCACGCCAGCTGTGACCGTTGCTGTCACCATCACCGCCACCGCCGCCGTCACAGGCACGCCGACCGCGCCGCCATCAACGGCAACTATTGCGTATTGGCAGGAGATGGACGGTACGAAAAAGAATGTTGACGGTGGGATGTGGTCGGTGGATTTGCTCGTATACGCTCCCAGCGGCGGGAGTTACGCCTTTTCTGTCAATGGGGATTTGGAGGTAACGGCCGTGCGTACCCCAGTTGTCTCGCCGCATGAAGGGTATGATAGCTATGTGGTCACGATCTCTGGTATGGGTTGTGCGGGCGCGTTAGCCAATGATTTTTATGTGAAACGGGGCGGGCAAGAGTTAGAAGTCCGTAACGAATACACGAACAATACGGGCGCGATTTACGTCGGTTCTCCGGGCTGCTGACCTGCATTCTCTGTCTCTGTACGATTATTGTACAATTTGCTGGATGTGAGGGGAGGGGGAAAACCGACCATTGACCATTCCTTATTCCAAAATAAGCGGCACAATCTCAAATTTGGTTACGTCCACGATGCCGAGATCGGAGATGCGGAGGTCGGGGATGACGACAAGGGCGAGAAGGCTGAGTTGCATGTACGCATTGTTGAGGGTGCAGCCACATTCGGCCATTGCCGCCACCATGCGAGCGGCTTTGGCGGCGACGATTTCGGCGCGCTCGTCGGACATAAGGCCGGCGATGGGGAGTTCGACGAGGGCGATCTGCTTGCCATCTTTGTAGACGACTACCCCGCCGCCGACTTCGCCGAGCCGATTGGCGGCAAGTGCCATGTCGTGACGGCTTGTTCCTGTCACGATCATGTGATGGCTGTCGTGGGCGACGCTGGTGGCGATGGCGCAGGGAACGTTGAACTCGAATCCATGTACAAACCCATTCGTCACGCCGCCCGTCGCTTGATGCCGCTCGACGAGGGCGATGTAGGCGACATTTTGTGCGCTGTCGGCTTGCACACGGCCGTTTTCCACCATCAGCTCATGCACCCGCGCCTGCGTCGGGGCTTGATTTTCGATTACACCGATGACATTGACAGAAACGGCTACTTCGGCATCGCTCAGCACAGGCGTTTCTCTCCCATCAACCATCACCTCAAAATCAGCAGGGGTCAGTTTCTTGCCCAATTTGATCGTGTTTTTGGCAAAATCGGGATAATCATAGGCGGGAATGTCAATCAGCAGATCCCCGTTTTCGGCCACAATCTCGCCAGCGGTGATGACTGTTTCGATGGGCAGGGTCACCAAATCACTGCTGAGAACAATGTCGGCGTAACGGCCGGGTGTGATGGAGCCGATGTCCTTTTCGACGTTGAAATGTTGCGCCGTGTTCAGCGTCGCCATCTGAATGGCGGTGACGGGCGGCAACCCTTGCGCGATGGCGTGGCGGACGACGCGGTTCATGTGACCGTCGTTGACCAGCGTGCCAGAGTGACTGTCGTCAGTGCAGAGGATGAAATTGCGGCTGTCGAGGCCGTCTTCGGTGATCGCTTTGACCTGTGTGGCAACGTCGTACCACGCCGAGCCGAGCCGTAACATCGCCTTCATCCCTTGCCGCACGCGGGCGATGGCATCCTCTTTGCGTGTGCCTTCGTGGTCGTCGGCGGGGCCGCCAGCGACGTATCCGTGAAACGGCCGTCCTAAATCCAACGACGCATAATGGCCGCCGACCGTTTTGCCCGCTTTCATCGTCTCGCCAATTTCAGCGTGCATCTTCTCGTCGCTCATAAATACGCCGGGGAAGTTCATCATTTCGCCCAAGCCGATGATGCCCGGCCAGCCCATCGCTTCGCGCACCTCGTCCGCGCCGAGCGGCACGCCTGTCGTTTCCAGACCGGGTGCGCTGGGGGCGCAACTTGGCATTTGGGTGTAGACGTTGTTGGGCATGGTGAGGGCTTCGTCGTGCACCAGGCGCACGCCGGGCAAGCCCAGCACATTGGCGATTTCGTGCGGGTCGATGAACATGCTGGTTGTGCCGTGCGGCAAAACGGCGCGGACGAATTCGGTGACGGTGACCATGCCGCTTTCGACGTGCATGTGTGCGTCGCAGAGGCCGGGAATGAGATAACGGCCGTTTGCTTCCACCACTTCTGTCTCTTCCCCAATTGTATAATCGGCGTTTTCGCCGACGTAGGCGATGCGGCTTTTGTAAATGGCGATGTCGGTGTTGGCGATGATTTCGCCGCTGTGGACATTGACCCAACGGCCGTTTTTGATGACCATCGTGGCGTTTTCGCGCCCCATCGCTACGTCTACTAATTTTTTGGCTAGTTCAGGCCATGGTTGTCGTGTGTATTTCATGTTTGTTCCTTCATTTATGATTTATGTGGGCGACCCAGCGGGTCGCCCCTACGGTGCTTTTGGCAGCCAGACGCGGACGGTTGTGCCTTTGTTGACGGTGCTGTCTATGTCTAAACGGCCGTTATGCAACCGTACCACTTCTTGCACGATAGATAATCCTAATCCTGTGCCTGAAATGGTGGAAGAGCCGACGGCGTGGCCGCGATAAAAACGGTCGAAAATGTGAGGGGCATCTTCTTCATCAATGCCGCGCCCTGTGTCGGCGATGGTGATAAGAATCATATCCTCATCAACGGCCGTGCTGATGCTTATTTCCCCTTCATCCGTATAGTTGAGGGCGTTGGTGAGCAAATTGTGAATGATCTCAGAGAGGTAAACATTGTCGGATAGGACGGTGGGCAAGGTTGGCTGAAGGGTGAGGGTGAGGGTTAGATCGGTTATTTTTGCTTGGACTGATCGGGATTGGACGATTTTATTAATGAGATTATTGGCGTTGACGGCCGTTAAGTCCATCTCGCCCCCTAACCGCTCCAAACGGGAGATGCTCAAAATATCTTCGACCAAATTTCTCAGCCGATCACTTTGGGAATGGAGTATTTTTAAGTAGCGTGCCTGCTTATCTGCATTGCCGCGCTCCATCAACTCCATATATAACCCTAGATTTGTTATCGGTGTGCGTAATTCATGGGATATATCAGAGACGAATTTGGATTTTAATTTATCTAATTCCATCAACCGTTGATTGGCGACGGTTAATTCATGGGTGCGTTCATCTACGCGCTGCTCTAATGTTTCCAACACTTGTGCGCGATCTAATGCACTGCCCGCGATGTCAGCGATACCCATTAATAGATTGATCTCTATCTCGCTTGGAACGTGTTCTAAGCGTAGTCCGATGTGAACGATGCCGATGGTGCGCTCTTGTGCGCGTAAGGGGACGGTGATGGAGCCGCCAATATCAGCCAGTTCTGGATATTTTTTTATTGAGGTATTTATTAATACGTCATCTATCAATTTTTTGGTTGCATATGGTTTGCCAGTGGCAAGTACATGGCCGCTAATGCCTATGTTGTTGAGAATAGGGTGACATTGACGGGTTTCCTCTTGCTCTTTGGTGTTATAGGCTACTAAAGTATTAGTTGATTTTTCTGTCAGTAGTATGAATACGCATAATGGCTGCAGTAACTCTTCTGCATATTGGGTGAGGGAATTTAGAATGTCAGGAACGGCCGTTGCTTCACGCATGGCGGTAGATAGAGCCAGTAATATCGCTAATTCAGATGCCTGACGCTGGCTTTGGTCGTATAACTCCCCTCGTTCTACCGCTAAGGCGATGGCGTTAGCGATGCGTTTGAATAAAGAGAGTCGTTTTATGTCATATCCATCTTTTTTGTCCCAGCTTAGGTCTAAGTATCCGATTACGGTATCGCCCGCGATGAGCGGCAATAGGATGCGCGAGCGCATCCCTTTGTTGTATCGGGCGTGTTCAATATCGTACTCTGTGATTAAAGAGAGATCGGGCTGATAGACGATTTTATATAGAGACTCTGTGCTTACAATGGAATTTTCAAGTTTTAGATATTGTTTGTCAATTGCGGGGGGATCGTTGGTAACTGTGTAGCATACATACGCATTTTTTTTGTTATCATCAAAAATTGATAAGCTGACAAACTGGCAGTTGGCAGCAGATTTGATGAGTGGCACTAAGTCGAGTAATGCGTTTATGATGTGGGGGGTAGCGTTGAGAATGCGTTGTAACATGCCCACATTGTACATTTCGCTGTACAGGAGGGTGTTTTGGATGGCAACGGCCGTTTGGGCGGCTAACCGCTCTACCAATCGCGTATGCTCTTGGGTGAAGAATCCAACTTTGTTTTTATCTACAGAGATGCAGCCGATGATGCTGCCGCCAGTATAAAGGGGAACGCCGAGCCAGCTATAAACATGCCCATTTGTGGGCGTTTTTTGCCAATCAGAGGCGGTAGATGTGTCATTGATGATATAAGATTTGCCCATCTTGAATAAAGTTGCAAAGGCATTATTTTTTTCAACATTGAACCGAAGCCCCCACATTTCGACAGCATTTGTCCATTTTTCATAGCCGCGTAACGCTTTGTGAACTAAGGATTTGTTTTCAAGCAGGGTGATATTGGCAGAGTCATAAGGGACCAGTTCTGCCAGAAAATCTAATAATTGGTTTAATACAGTGTATAGGTCGCGGCTTTCTGATAATCTGGTGGCCGCTTTTTGTAGAATAACGGCCGTTTTCCGTTCCTTCTGTTCTGCTTCAAAGAGGCGTGCGTTTTCAATGGCGATGGCCGCTTGGTTGGCAAATGCTTGCATGATTTGCTTTTGCTGTTCGCCATACGCGTTGATCCGGCGATTATCCACTGTCAGAAAACCGATTATTTTTCCCCGTGCGACCAGCGGCGCACCTATCCAGCTGCGAATATACGTTGTGCCGCCCCAAAAACTAAAGGCAGACTCATTTCGCATATCACCAATGATGATAGGAGCGTAATAGTTATCTGGATTCACAGCGAATAACTCTCCTGAAGGGAAACGCTGTCCAATTAAAGTCTTATATATATCAGGCGGGAATCCCCGCCCAGCCACAACCCTTACGTAGTCACCCTCTAATAGCATCACACCAGCACTGTCGAAGTGGATAAGTTTTTCCATTTCTGACATGATGTTTTCCAGCACATCATTTAATGAAAGAGAGGCGACCAGTGCATTCCCTGCCAATCGTAAAGTCTTGGCCTCTTGCTGACGCTGTTTCTCACGGGCGAGCAGGCGTATCTTGCTAACGGCCGTTGCTATCTGGTTGGCAATGGTTAATAACGATTGCTCATCATCCGTTGAATACGCATGTGACAAATTACTCTCAGCATTGATAACGCCGAGAGAAACACTCTCACCACGTAATGGCACACATAAAGCAGATCGTGTACGGCTTTCCACTGTTACATAATGCGGAGATTGGCTGACATCTTTCGCACAAACAGTATCTCCCGTACGAAAAACATGCCCTGTAATGCCCGTATCAATTGGAATGGCAGAAAAGTTGGGGTTATGTTCACCTGCGTGATAAGCGGCACGCACAATTAACTTCGTCTTCTCCTTATTCACCATCAAGATACCTAAATTATCTGCCGGAATTGTTTTCTTGATAATAGGCATCACTTCTGAAATGAGTTCGTTTTCGTCTGTAGCCGCAACCGCTAAGGCCGTTAATGTTTGCAGGGTTCTCAACTCATCCAACTGCCGTTTGGTTGATTGATATAACATCCTGTTCTGTATAGCTAACTCTGCTTGTTTAGCAAAAAGGAGCAACTGCTCCATATCATCTGCATGATAAGCATTTATTTTTTTGCTATACACAGCCAATATCGCCTGAACTTGATTGTCTGTAAAAAGAGGAACTCCAGCCCATGAATGGAAAGTTGAGGGAATATGTTTTTGATGTACCCACCCTTCATATTGATGTGTATCAGGGATGATTAACGGCTTGCCCGTGCGTACAATTTGTTGTTGGTTTCTGGTTTTATTGAGAGGGAAGGTATGTATATTTGGATCGGTGATATCGTTTCGGATAGTAGGCGAAGAGGGGGATTGGCGCTGCCGCATGACTCGTGTGTTGCCATCCAGTACAAAGATGATCTCAACACCATCATCAGGCATAACAAGTGCGATTTGATCGAACAATAGATCAAGAAGTTCATTAAAATCGAGAACCGCATTTAGCCGCATACCAATATGCCGCCACATATCCTCTTTTGGTTGCGCTTCTGCTGTCACAATAGTACGTATACTGCCATTTATTTGCCCCATGCCCTGATTCTAAAGGGTTCATTCTATAAAGGCAATACTTTAATTTGACATGGTTCAAATATGAATAATCTTCCCGTATACCTTCAGGTTGTTTAACGATTATTTTGTATCTTCTCAATAAATCGTGGACAAGAGTTGACAAATTTCATCAGCACTTTATTTTACACGAGTATCATTAGGAAAATTTGTCAAGTCTTCCCAAAATACTGAGAAGATACATTATTTTGCTAAAAATGGGTTTGATTTTTAATCGGCCGTTTTTTGCGTTATCATTAAGAGTGGTGAACCGACTGGTCAGTCGGGTGTATAATAATGAATAATGAAGTGGGAATAATTGATGATGAATGACGAACCAACAATTAGTAGTACGCGAGAGCGGATTTTAGATTCTGCACTCAATATTTTTTCGCGCAAGGGGTATCACGATAGCAAATTAGACGAGATTGTGCAGGATTCTGGCACGTCAAAAGGCTCTATTTACTTTCATTTTCCCAATAAGGAGCGGCTTTTTCTTGCCCTTGTGGACCAATTTGCCGATTTGCTGGAGAAGCGGGTGAAAGAGGCGATTGAACCGATGCCGCCGGGGATGGAACGGGTGCGGGCTGCGTTGGAAACGACATTAGCGACGTTTGGCAAATACCGTCGCCCAGCAAAAATTTTATTGGTGCAGGCGGTCGGGCTGGGGAGCGCGTTTGAGGAGAAGAGGAATGAGATGAACGGCCGTTTTGCCCAGCTCATCCAAACGTATCTCCAAGAAGCGATAGACAGCGGCGACATCGAACCCATTGACGCGGAGATGGTCTCCATCGTTTGGATGGGCGGCATCTACAATATCGTCATCCGCTGGGTGTACACGGGCGAGCCAGAGCCGCAGCGGATGCTCGACAGCCTTGTCCCCATTTTGCTCAGGAGCGTGCGCTATGAGTCATGATAGCTGGGAAGAAGCCCGTCAACCAGCCGATCAGCGGCTTGTCAGCTATAGCATTCCTGCCCCAGATTTGTCGCCCGATCTTTTTTTGCAGCAAGCGAAAGGGATGGAGCGATTTTTTTGGCAGGATGCACGCGACAATATCATTTTCGCCGGCTTTGGGTCGGCCGCCAATCTATTTGCGTGGGGGGAGGGACGGATCGCGTCTATCCAAAAGCAGGCAAAGGATCTGTTTGCAACGGCCGTCGTCCTCAACAACACCCACCCGCTGGCCGCTCCCCGTCTCTTTGGCGGCTTTTCCTTTCGTGAGGAGTACACCCCCGACAATGCGTGGGCGACCTTTCACCCCGCCCATTTCATTTTGCCCCACTATCAGCTTGTCCAACAGGGGGATGAGTCGTGGCTGAGTATTAACGCCCTCATTTCGGCCGATGAGAAGCCGCAGGAGAGCGTGCCGATATTGAAGGAAGCGTTGACGCTCCGTTACGAAGCGTTGCAAGCGGCATCCGCCGTTGCCGCGCTGCCCGCCCCGCCGGCCAAGCAGACGTATCCGATGAGCTTTTCCGCTTGGGAAGGGATGGTAAACGGGGCGATTGAGGCGATTTTGGACGGCACGCTAAAAAAAGTCGTCCTATCCCGTGTCAGCGAATTGCGCTTTGCCCAACAAGCCGATGTAGACAGCGCGATGGCCGATCTCGGCGAGCATTATCCCGACTGTTACCGCTTTCTCTTTGAGCCGCACCCCCATCACGCCTTTTTTGGAGCCACGCCCGAACTGTTGGCAAAAGTAGAAGGGAATGTCATCCAAACGATGGCACTTGCCGGCTCCATCGGGCGCGGAAAAGATGGACATGAGGACGATATGCTCGGCAGTCAACTGATCGACAGCCCCAAAGATCGACATGAGCATGATCTCGTCGTCGCCTCCATTCTCGCCCGCCTCGCCCCGCTCACCAGCCAGCTAGAAATTGCCCCCCAGCCCGGCTTATACAAATTGAGCAATATCCAACATCTCTACTCCCCCGTGCGCGGCACGCTTTTACAGGGGGATGGGATTCTGCCCATCATCAAGGTGCTGCATCCTACGCCTGCGCTCGGCGGCGCACCGCGCAAAAAGGCGATGGCATTCATCCGTGAGGCTGAATCTGTGCCGCGCGGCTGGTACGGTGCGCCTGTCGGTTGGATTGATCTCAATTTGGATGGGGCGTTTGCGGTCGGGATTCGGTCGGCGGTGGCGCAGGAAAAGCGGGTGTGGCTGTACGCTGGCGCAGGCATCGTGGCCGATTCTGAACCTGCAAAGGAGTGGGAGGAGACGAGGTTGAAATTTATGCCGATTTTGAACGCGTTTGGTTTGTAGGTCACCTTTGCAAACTTGACCTACTGTACCATCAGAAAGGGGCGGGGTTAGGGAAAAACGGCCGTTTCCCTCTTCATATTTAAGGGGAAAAACGGCCGTTTTAACTTTATTCTGCTGTTCTTCCTTACCAAGCAGGTTTGTAGGTCACCTTTGCAAACTTGACCTACTGTACCATCAAAAAGGGGCGGGGTTAGGGAAAAACGGCCGTTTTAACTTTATTCTGCTGTTCTTCCTTACTAAGCAGGTTTGTAGGTCACCTTTGCAAACTTGACCTACGTTTGCCCCGAGTCACTTTAATTTGATATTACGGGAAGATGCTTCTCTAATAGTGTCACATTCAGCACAACCATCAATCCCGCACGAGCAGGCAGATTGAAAGTTTCGCTTGTCGCTAACAGTTTGCCATCTTTATCAGCGTACAGTTGCCAGCGGAACGGCCCATCACCGAATTGGTCGGAGCCAACCCACCATGTTTGTGTCGTCGGCGCATCCAGCGTGCCGCGCCACCCTTCGACTACATGCCAGCTGCTTGTATTGGGGTCTTGCCACTCAACGGCCGTCCATAACTCTCCCGGAATTTCATCCACATCATTTTCAAGATGCAGGCGAATACTGCCGGTGTTGGGGGCGGATACAATTTCTACGGGGGCAACGGCCGTTGGTACAGATGTCGGGCGCGGCGGTAAGGGGCTGCCAGATTTACTACTATTTGTGAATCCAGCTAACAGTAAAACAGCACTTAATCCAATGAATAATGTAACTACTTTTATTACTTTTGACATGTTTTCTCCGTATCTTCTTAATAAATCGTGGACAAGACTTGATAAATTTCATCAGCACTTTATTTTACACGAGTACCATCAAGAAAATTTGTCAAGTCTCCCCAGAATACTGAGAAGATACTTTTCTCCTTTGTAAATGTAGGTCACCTTTGCAAACTTGATCTACGCTTTGTTATTTGCTTACGGCCGTACAGCTATAAATTTTTCCAAGAACGGTGATGTTATTCCCACAACGGCCGTTGGCTCAGACTTAACCGTCGTTACCAATGGCCCACTGATATTATTATTCTCATCCGCTTCCAAAATCGCGCCATATAATGCGGGGCCGACTGCATCCACTTGTGCATATACCGTTGAACCAGCCGCGATTGTACCAGAGAACTGGCTGTGATCAGGGGAGTAATAGGTACTGCTCAAGGTCAATGTCAATGATTCACCCGCCAGCAGAGGATCGGTGACTCCCCATACCAGACCATCACCACCGTTTGTCTTCCATGTCTGGTTAATGCCCGTCGGTGCAATGTCGGGATTGATGTACATATCTACCCAGAAGCCGTCAACCACAGCACTGCCGCCTGCATTGCGAACAACCAACTCCAATGAATCGGCCGTAATGGTTACAGCCTCAACAACAAGGTCTGGTTGAGATGAATAATTATGCATAATGGCGGGCAGGAAGATATGGTAACCTTCCACCCCTGTGCCAGAGATGACAAAGGTGTACGGGTTCTCATCGGCATCGTTGTTGGCGATGGATACGGTATCTGTGAAGGGGCCGGCCGCCGTGGGGTCAAAGGTGACGTTGAAGGTGGTGGCGGTACCGCTGATAACCGGGCTGGCTGACTGACTGGACGGTGACGCTGAAATGCGTGCCTGCTGCCAACGCAACGGGGGACAAAGTCAAATCGGCATCACCAGTATTGCTGATGGTGAAGGTGTGAACCACCGTGCCGCCGCTGAATCCTGTACTGCCAAAGTCGGTGTCGTTGGCAACGGCGGGGGTGGTGGAGCCGTTGGCGATGGATTGGCCGTTGCCCTGCACGTCTATTTCGGGGGCGGTGGCTGCGGCGGAGTGACCCTCATATGCCCCAATGTCGCAGAGGACTTCAAATGGACGGGGCTGGCCGCGTTGGTCGGTGGTGTAGGTAGTGCCGCAGCCGTTTGTGCCAGCGGGAATTTGGTTGTGGGCTGGGCTGGCACTGTCAAAGGCGTGGGTTTGGGTTGGGCCGCCGTTATTGGCCAGGGGCAGAAGTTTGGCATCCACTGGGCTGGCGGTGGTGCCGAAGTTGTCGCCAGCTTCGGCGGTGACGCTGCAACCGTCGTTGTTGCCGATGATGTTGTAGCCCAGCGAGTTTTGCGTACTGCTGCCGGTAGTGGCGCAATCGTTGTTGGCTGGGGTACTGTTGTCGCTATTGCCGGCGACGATGCTGTTTGTGAAGTTGACCGTGGCCGTGCTTACCGTGCCTAGGTCCGCATTGTTATAAATCCCCCCGCCATCGCCGCTGTCGTCGCTGTCACTGTCGGCGGTGTTGCCCGTAATGGTGCTGTGGTTCAAATTTGTCGTGGCAGGAAAAAGGAATGCCTCATTGAAGATACCGCCACCGTGGCTTGTGGCACTGTTGCCGCTGACGGTGCTGTTGTTCAGCGTCACGGAAGACTCGCTGTTGTAGATACCACCGCCATTGCCAGCGCCACCTGCGGTGCTGTTGCCGCTAACCGTGCTGTTGTTCAATGTCAGTGGAACACCGTTATTGATATAGATACCGCCGCCGCCATTGCTATTAGCGACATTGTCGCTAACCACGCTGTTGTTCAGCGTTATTGAACCACTTCCCCGCGTGTTGTAGATGCCGCCGCCGGCAAGGCCTATGGAACGACCATTGGTGATGCTTACGCCCGAAATGGTTATGTCAATGTTATGCGCCCCGACATGGAAGATTCTCTCAGTCGCGTTGCCATCAATGATGGTGTTGCCTGCACCATTTCCGGTAATTGTCAGGGTGTCGAGGATATCCAAATCACCATCAAGAGCCGCATCTTCATTTGTTGTGCCAATATCCAGCGTAAATGTGCCATCAACCGAAAAGGTAATGGTGTCGTCGCCGGTACCGGCAAGACAATCCGTTGAACCAGATTGGTTATCGTTATTGGCATTGATAATCGCCTCGCGCAGCGAACATTGTCCATTGGTATTAATTTCATCGGCAGTGGTCGTCACCGTGAGCGTGGCTGCTGCATAAGCAGGCTGGGGCATTGCGTTGCTAACGACCAATACGGTCAGCAGCAACGCAATGAAAAGTATATGTGTTTTCCTAAAAGTTTTTTTAATTTGCAGGGTCATGATTAATTACTCCTTTCCTAAATTATGGAATTAAGTTGTTGGCCGTCATCGCCAACTCAACGAAATCTGAATTTTCAATGCTGTCTATATAAATGATGTTCGGGTACTGTAGGGGTGTTATTTCAGGCTCAAGATACGTAATCAAGTTCTTGTTGAATTGCCTGTTGCGGGAATCGGAATTCCTGCAACCCCTGTCAGCCTGCTACTTACCTGGTTTATCTTTAAATATGGGGTACATCAATGTAATATATGCAGTTCCCCCCGAGTAATCCGAGGCAAATATCTCGGCCATAGCAGCTTGGGTATCATCCAAGGTTTCCAGTATTTCCCCAATAGGATCGTATAATTCACTATCATATGTTTCTTTGTCTTTTGAGGGGCTTGTCGTTGTCTTGGTCTCTGTTACCCATCGGTTAATGTCTTTGTCTTCTGGTTTGAGTCCGTACTGACTCCAGAAGATGATACCATTTGCACAGCCGTTCTTGACATCCATCAGGGCTATTTTCGGATAATGTGAAGCTGTGATTAGCTCTTGATTCATGTATTTCTTGATGTCGTTTATTACGTTTTGTGCAGAATCGCGATCATTAAAGGTCTCCCTTTTCTATATTGCATTAGTCATATTTTTACTCCTTTTGCTGTGTTGTTAATTGCCGTTGCCAACCATATGTAAATTTGTCTAATCGTGCTGCGGGTTGTGTTCGTGCCATAAAATGCTTCTTTGTCATCGTTGAATCATGTCTATTAAGTCGGCCAGCAAACGGCCGTTACTCTTTTCACTATGTATACTCAATAAATTCTCCTTTGAGGCGGTCAGCCCTACTAAACGCCAGCCGGGGTAATTGGTTAATAGTTGGAAAACGGCCGTTGCCTGTATCTGTTCTTGATCGTAAATAATCATCCCCGCAGGGATGCCGTTTAAAGGCAAGGGGGTGTGGAGGTCGCAGAGGCGCAGGAGGGGGGAA
>WFSA01000170.1 GCA_015486215.1 Anaerolineae bacterium
AGTAGAAGTGATAGTCACGGGGCGCATAGTTTCGGGTAAATTAAGTCCGTTTGCCCCGTGACAATCACTTTGGTTCAACTCATTTGAAACGCACCCAATTGAAATCAGTGTATCAAATCGGACAGTTAATTAATCCTCATTCCTTAACAACAACGGATTATAGAAATGAATGGATAGAAATCCGTTTACAAAGAAATCATAAATTAAAAACAGAAATTGAGGTAAGCGTTCATCTCCCCCCCACCTCAATCCTCCCCCGAAGGGGGAGGAAGTCAGGTCTCCCCTCCCTTCGGGAGGGGATTAAGGGGAGGGGCATGAACGGTTATAAAATGAGTACAACAGATTCCAGAAATACACAGATTACATCCGTTTATTTCTAAAATCCGTTGTAGCCATCAAAAGAGAGGAAAATAAAAAATGGGCAAAATTATCGGTATCGATTTAGGAACAACAAATTCAGTAGTAGCAGTGATGGAAGGTGGCGAAGCAGTCGTCATTCCCAGCGCGGAAGGCAATCGGACATTCCCTTCCATCGTAGCGGTCAACCCCAAAACGGGCGAGCGGTTGGTAGGACAAGTTGCCAAACGGCAAGCAGTCATCAACCCAACCAATACCATCTTTTCAATTAAACGGTTCATGGGCAATAAATATGATGACTCGACCGTCACCCATGCACGCAAATATGTACCCTATAAAGTTAAAAAAGCGGCCAACGGCGATGTGCGCGTCGTGATGAACGAGCGCGAATACTCCGCCCCAGAAATTTCAGCCATGATCCTGCAAAAGATGAAAACCGATGCGGAATCCTATCTGGGACAACCCGTCACCCAAGCAGTCATCACCGTGCCAGCCTACTTTAATGACAGCCAGCGGCAGGCGACCAAAGACGCGGGCAAAATCGCGGGTTTGGAGGTGTTGCGTATCGTCAACGAGCCGACCGCATCCGCCCTCGCTTACGGCTTAGGCAATGATGATGACGAAACAATCGTCGTTTACGATCTCGGTGGCGGCACATTTGATGTCTCCATTTTAGAAGTGGGCGATGGCGTGTTTGAAGTGCAGTCAACCAATGGGGACACCTTCTTGGGCGGCGACGATTTTGACCAAAAAATCATTGATTGGGCGGCTGATCAGTTCAAAATGGATCAAGGGATCGACTTACGCAGTGACCGTCAAGCGTTGCAGCGTCTGCGTGAAGCGGCCGAAAAAGCAAAAATCGAACTTTCGACCACGATGCAAACCGAAATCAATCTGCCCTATATCACCGCCGACGCATCCGGCCCCAAGCATCTTAATGTGACACTGACTCGTGCCAAATTTGAAATGCTGGTCGCGGATTTGATCAAGCGTTCGATGGAACCGTGTACATTAGCGATAAAAGATGCCGGCATCAGTAAATCAGACATCGGCCAAGTTGTGTTGGTCGGCGGCATGACCCGTATGCCCGCCATCCAGAAAGCGGTCGAAAAATTCTTTGGCCGCGAGCCGCATAAAGGGGTTAATCCTGACGAAGTTGTCGGTCTTGGCGCAGCCATTCAAGGCGGCGTGCTGGCTGGTGATGTGAAGGATGTCTTACTCTTGGATGTGACTCCGTTGACGTTGAGCATTGAAACATTGGGCGGTGTGGCGACGGCGTTGATTGAACGCAATACGACCATTCCCACCAATAAAAGCCAAGTCTTTTCAACGGCCGCTGACAGCCAAACGCAAGTTGAAATTCACGTCATGCAGGGCGAACGGCCGATGGCAAATGATAACAAAGATTTAGGCCGCTTCATTCTGGACGGGATTCCACCAGCACCACGCGGCGTACCTCAAATCGAAGTGACCTTCGACATTGATGCCAATGGTATTTTGAATGTCAGTGCCAAAGATAAGGCGACAGGGCGTGAACAAGCGATGCAAATCGTCGCTTCTGGCGGCTTGAGCGATAACGACATCGATCAAATGGTGAAAGATGCCGAGAAGCACGCTTCGGATGATTTGAAGCAGAAAGAGGCGGTTGAGGCGCATAATACGGCCGACACGGCCGTTTACAGCGCGGAAAAATTCTTAGCCGACAATGGCGAGAATCTGCCCGAAGCGAACAAAGCGGCCATTCAAAGCCAAGTTGACGCGACCAAAGCCGCCCTTGAAAGCGGCGACAGCAGCGCGATGGTAGAAGCATCCACACAATTGCAGGCGGTCATGCAGGAAGCGGGCGCGGCGATGTATCAACAAGGTGAAGCCGCCAATGGCGCAGCCCCCGATCAGCAGCCAATGGATGACGCTGACGACGATGTAATTGAAGGCGAGTTTGAAGAGTAAAAAACAGAATCAATCAGCGTGATTGATAAAACAGGATAAGCAAGCACACAGAGCAAAATTTGTGTGCTTGCTTTTTTGCGTATCAGGTAACAGAGCCGCATATTGCCGCTTTGCCACCCGCTTGAAGGAATAGGCTATGGCTTCTAAACGAGATTATTATGACCTGCTGGGCGTGGACAAAAATGCCAGCAATGATGTATTGAAGAAGGCGTATCGCAAAAAAGCACGCCAATACCATCCCGATGTGAGCAAAGAGCCTGATGCTGATATACGGTTCAGAGAGATCAACGAAGCGTATGAGGTGCTGTCTGATGACAATAATCGGGCGGCGTATGACCGATATGGACATGCGGGTGTGAACCAAAATGCGGGTGGCAGGCCGGCGGGGTTTGGCGGCGCAGGATTCGGCGGTTTTGCTGATATTTTTGAGGAGTTCTTCGGTGGCGGCGGTGGCTTTGGCGGTCAACGTAATCCCAACGCTCCGCGTCGCGGCACAGATTTGCGTTATGATTTGAAAATTTCGTTTGAAGAGGCGGTTTTTGGGATCGAGAAAGATGTAGAGGTGACGCGGCCAGAGACGTGCCATAGTTGTAATGGCAGCGGTGCGGAGAAGGGAACGGATCCGATTCGGTGTACGACGTGTAATGGCGCGGGCAAAGTGCGCCGCGTGCAACAATCCATCTTGGGACAATTTGTCAGCGAGGTGGCGTGTTCAACGTGCAGTGGGACGGGTGAACTGATTCATACACCTTGTTCGGTTTGCAACGGCCGTAAACAGATCAATAAAACACGCACCCTGCGCGTTAAAGTCCCCGCTGGCGTGGATAATGACACCCAAATTCGATTAACGGGCGAAGGCTCTCCTGGCACACGGGGCGGCCCAGCGGGCAATCTTTTTGTGGTGCTTCATGTCGCCAACCATACTATTTTCCGTCGGGAAGGGAATGATTTATGGATTGATTTACATATCAATGTTGCCCAAGCGGCGTTGGGCGATGAGTTGGAAATCCCGACGCTGGAACGCAGCGGCGAGAAAGCTCCTCTATCCATCCCGCCGGGAACGGAGTCGGGTAAGGCGTTTAGATTGCGTGATTTGGGTGTGCCAATTTTGTCACGGCGCGGACGTAATCAGCATATCGGCCGGGGCGATTTGCGGGTGATGGTGCATGTCGCTATTCCGAAGAAGCTGACGGATGAACAGCGTGATCTGTTCTTGAAATTGGGCGAATCATTGGGCAAAGAGATTGTGCCGCAAAATAAGCAGGGGTTCTGGAGCAATGTGAAGGATGCTTTTCGGTAGGTCAAGTTTGTAAACTTGACCTACGGGCATACAAGGAGACAACCCATGACAACTTTTGATTTAACAGGCAAAGTCGCTCTCATCACAGGCGGCTCGCGGGGGATTGGCTTTGCCATCGCTCGTGCGTATGCGGCGGCGGGAGCAAAGGTGGCTATTGCCAGCCGTAAACAGGCAGATTTGGATGAAGCGGCGGCGCAAATCGTGGCTGATGGCGGGGAATGTCTGCCCGTAGCTGCTCATACGGGAGACGAAGCGTCGGTGACGGCGTTAGTGGAAAAGATAACGGCCGTTTACGGCGGCATCGACATCCTCGTTAATAATGCGGCAACCAATCCTCACTTCGGTCACATCCTGACCGCAGAGGCGAGCCATTGGGATAAAATTATGGACGTGAACGTGAAGGGGTATTTCAATGTTGCCAAAGCGTGCGCGGCCAGCATGAAAAAGCGCGGCGGCGGCAAAATCATCAATGTCGCTTCGATTGCGGGCAAAGCTCCCATGCCGGGGATGGGGGTGTATTGTGTGAGTAAAGCGGCCGTTTTGATGTTGACAGAAGTGTTAGCGACAGAGTTGGCGGCGCAGAATATCCAAGTCAACGCTATCGCGCCCGGCTTTGTGAAAACGAAATTTAGCGGGGCGTTATGGCAGAATGAGGCGATTTACACGGCCGTTACCGCCGCCATTCCCCAAAAACGGATGGCCGAACCTGAGGAACTTACCGGCATCGCTCTCTATCTCGCCGCCGCAGCCTCCAGTTTCACTACTGGCAGTACATTTGTTATTGATGGCGGGCAGTTGGTTGGCGGGCAAGCGATTGGGTGAGGGAATTGTCAATGGTCAAT
>WFSA01000171.1 GCA_015486215.1 Anaerolineae bacterium
ACTGACAACAGACCAAACCTCAATTCTTATTTTCTCCGTAACATTAACAGGTCCCACTTGATGCAGGGCGTGAAGCGTAGATACAAAGGCATACAATGATAGAGAAACGGCAAACAAAGAACGGATGTGTGATAAACGGTTGCGTGATAGGAGGCGCAGGTCTAATTGGTTTTATACTTGGACTTGGATTGGGGGTTGCTTTCTTTGATCCTATCGTCTCAGCACTATACGATATAGTGGACGGTGTTCCATCTGGGTATTTTGCAGAGGGGTATAAAATTCTGATGTGGTCAATAATCGGAGTAGGTATTGTGCCAATAATTGGGATATGTTTGGGGAGCTTATTTGCAATAATTGGAATGGTTGTAATGCTTATTATACGAAAAAGCAATACGAATTAACCTCACATCAAACCCGTTCCACGCCTTGCGTAGGAACGAGGTGGAGAGATTGTTACCATCAAAGTCGGCGAGCCAGTTACGCACCCGTTAGAATATCCCTTCGTTTTGTTCAAGGCAGAACAGGTAGAGTCGTAATTTCTTAATCGGGAATGGGGGAGAAAACGGCCGTTTGCGGCAGAATTTTGTTTGTTTGAGTTGTGGGGAGATGTAGATTGCTGGTGGTGGGAAACGGCCGTGTTTTGATTTATACTATCTTCACAAAAAAAAATAGATACTATGGACGATCTCCAGATCGTGCCACAACATGTCTGATTCTTGAAGTTAGTCTTAGTGAGCAACAGGGAATTACATACGGTATGTTTGTAGCAAGGAAAAAGAGTACGTTATGAAAACATTAAGCGAACTAACCTTAAAACAAAGAGAAGAACTCTTCAGGCAGCTGCGTATCTCCATCACGCACCACTCTAATGCCATTGAAGGAACAACGCTGTCCTATGGCGAAACAAAAGAGTTGTTGGAATTAGGACATACAGCAGGGCATAAGCCCATAGGCGAACAGCTTGTTATTTTGGGGTTTGCCAAAGCATATGATGTGATCATCCGCGAAGCCTCAAACAAAGAAAACATCATGGACAGCAATTTCATAAAAGATATACATGCGATTGTATTTGAGAATGCTTTGCAGGTCGCTCCTGCGTATGTATCCAGACCAATAGGGGCATATAGAACGGATGAGAGGCGCATAAAAGGGGTAAATATACAATTATCCGCTCCCTCTATGATCGCCAACGACATTAAAAACCTGTTGTACAGGCTGCCAAGCAACCAGTTGAGTTTATTCGATATGGCCGCGTTCCACATCTCTTTTGAGAGAATCCATCCCTTTGCCGATGGGAATGGGCGTGTAGGAAGATTATTAATGGCGTACCAAGCGATACAAAATAACAGTATTCCACCCTTGATAGAAAATGATTATAGAGAAAGATATTTGGATGCTATCAATGATAAAAATGAGCTATATCATTTTTTAAAAGAGAGTGTTGGCAAAAGTTTGGGGTTGATAAGCGGACGGTAGGTGTAGTATCCCACCTGCAAATCGGTATTGTCCACGAACAACGGGACATCAGCGCGGACACTGCGCTTCATCTTGCCCGTTATTTTGGCATGTCAGTTGAATTTTGGCTGGGGATACAAACCCATTACATTATCGAAATGGCAAAAATGGAGTTGTCTAACCGCCTGGAGAAAGAGGTGAGGGTGTATGCAATGGCATAACGGCCGTTACGCCCATAAACAGTATCAATAAGAATACGATAGTTTTATGTTTAGGCCATCTCAAGAATTAAAATATCCAGAGCTTTGTCTACCACTCCTGCAAGGGCAAGAATCTACTCGGGTAAGATCATGGATTCCCGCCTACGCGAGAATGACAAAGTGGATCATTATTTCTTTGAAATGGCCTTATACCATTTTACGACGCAGTAAATTGACAACGCCATAAACCCCAATCGCATTGATCGCGCCCATAATACCGAGAACAGCGAACCAGATCAAATACTCAATCACATCAGGAGGCGGCACGCCCGGCTCACCAGTGCTGTCAAAGAGAGTTGTCACCAAAGCGAAAATAATCCCTGCCGCCAACCCATCTAAAAGTACCCGCAACCATCGCCCCCGCTTGTTCATATCCATCCAATTGATGTAGGTGGGGATACGGTAATAAACCAGCCTCGCAGCGACGGCATCCAGAAAGATGACCCCAATAAAGCCGATAGGAGGTGGAAAGTCGGCCCCAGCGTATCTTCTCAAAATTTCGGGGAGACTTGACAGGTTTTCTATAATACTCTCGTGTAAAATGCGAGACTCTTATGAAACCTGTACCAAAGTTGTCATTCTCCCATCTTCATGAGGGCAGGCCCCGCATAGGCGGGAATCCATGTTTTCCAGAAAGGTGGATTCCTGCCTTCGCAGAAATGACAGATGGAAGTTTCTGATTTTATTTAATCCTCATTGTATCTCAATAAATCGTGGGCAAGACTTGACAAATTTCATCAGCACTTTATTTTACACGAGTATCATTAGGAAAATTTGTCAAGTCTCCCCAGAATACTGAGA
>WFSA01000172.1 GCA_015486215.1 Anaerolineae bacterium
GACCAACACCTCATCGGCGATGAGCAGTACGCCGTATTGATCACAAATTTCACGAATGCGCGGCCAATAGTCGTCAGGGGGAACGGCCGCTCCTAAACTTGCACCACTAATCGGCTCGGCCAAAAAGGCGGCAACTTTATCCACGCCGACTTCCAAAATCTTCTTTTCCAGCCGATTGGCCGCTTCCACGCCGCTGACAGGATCGCGGTACGGATATGGCGGGGTGATATGGGGCATATCGTGCATCATATCGGCATAAGGGGCGCGAAGGCCAGGACGGCCGCTAGAACTCAATGCCCCTAAGGTCATCCCATGATAGCTTTGCCACCGACTGATAATGAGATGACGGCCGTTCTGCCCCCGTGCCATCTGTATCTGCCGCGCCAATTTATTGGCCGCCTCCACCACCTCCGAACCGCTGCTAAGAAAGTAAAAACGAGCATCGGGCAGGGGAACGATTTTGGCTAATTGATTGCTATACGTCTCCAGCGCGTCGCTGGTGAACATGATGGCGTGGATATAGGCGGCCGTTTGTGCTTGCTTTTGCATGGCGGCGGCGATTTGAACACGGCCGTGTCCCACATTCACCACCAATGGGCCGCCAGAGCCGTCAATATACCGTTTTCCACTCTCATCATACAGATAAATCCCATCCCCGTGCGAAATTTTGGGACGAGGATGCGCCATCTTACGATAAAAAACATGCCCTTGTGGATGTGCGTAACGCATAATATCTCCTATAGTATTTTCTCAGTATTCTGGGGAGACTTGACAAATTTTCCTAATGATACTCGTGTAAAATAAAGTGCTGATGAAATTTGTCAACTCTTGTCCACGATTTATTGAGAAGATACCTCCTATAGATCAAAAAGTAATTGTCACGGGGCGAACAGACTTGGCTTATCCGAAACTATACGCCCGGTGACTGTCATTTTGGTTCACACTTAAATAACAGTCCCGTCAGCAATAATAGCGTTCTTGGGAATGATGACGATACCGTCACGCGCGTACCACTCTTCATTATCACTATTTTCGCGGTTGGGGAGCGAGCGGATGGTGACATTATTACCGATGCGGGCATTCTTATCTATAATGGCGCGTTTGATGCTGCAATCAGCACCGATGCCGATGTTGGGACGGGATAAACGGCCGTTTTCCACCATATCCTCCTCCGTCTCATAATAATCATTACCCATCACCACCACGCGGCGCAGCGTTGTATGCTCGCTGATAATACTGCGTAAGCCAATGACCGAATCGCTGATAATTACATCCCCAATGCGACATCCATCTGGCAGCAACACATTGGTCAAATCAGCTCCATAGATTTCAGAAGAAGGCAAGAAACGGGGATGGGTGTAAATGGGGTGTTTGGGACTGTAAAAATCAAAGGGGGCATCAGGCGCGGCTAATTGTAAACTGACATCAAAAAACCGTTTCATCGTCCCAATATCTTCCCAATACCCATCAAAAACGTAGCCGCTCACCATATGCGTCTTGATCGCCGCAGGAATAATATCGCCGCCAAAATCGTCACCACCGTTTTCCAATAATTCAAATAGCAAATCGGCCGAGAAGATGTAAATGCCCATCGATCCCATATATGGCTTGTCAGGATCATGCCCGCTTTCCAGCCCGTTCAACTGCTCGATCGTTGGTTTTTCGCTAAAGCGGATAATACGGCTGTCATCATCCAATTTCAAGATACCCAACGCCGTCGCCCCATCGGCGGCAACAGGCTGCACCGCGACGCTGATGTCCGCTCCCGCTTCCACATGATGGCGCACAAAATCTTGGTAATCCATACGATATAAATGATCACCCGCCAAAATAAGAACCAATTCTGTATCCGATGATTTAATTTCAAGCAATTGTTTGCGCACAGCATCGGCCGTACCTTGATACCATGCCGTCTCTTTATACGTCTGTTCAGCCGCCAAGATTTGCACCCATCCCGACGTAAACATATCACGGCTGTAGGTGCTGTAAATATGACGATGGAGAGAAACAGAGTTGAACTGGGTGAGGATAGCGATTTTTTCAATCCCCGCGTGAATACAACCGCTCATCGGAATATCGATCAGCCGATATTTACCCGCCAACGGCACGGCTGGCTTAGCTCTGTCTCGTGTCAACGGATACAACCGCGACCCCTTCCCACCGCCCAAAATCAAACCCAAAACATTGCTCATATCCATATTGTTACTCCAGTAGATGCACGTTTACAAGTATGCACATATGCCACTCGCTCACCACCCGTACGCCAATCGTTCAACCAAACGATCCGGCATATTTGCTTCGCGCATTTGTGCTTGCGTCTTTTCTATAGAATACGGTGTACGCTTATATTGCCATATCAATGAATCTGTGTCCAGCAAAGCGTATGACGCATCTGGATTAGCATCACGCGGCTGCCCGACGCTGCCGGGATTAATGATGAAACGGTCTGACGTGAGTTGCAATGGATTATCATAATCGGGCGGGGTGGCAAATACTTCAAATTCACGATTAGCTTGGTAAATAACGGGAACATGCGTATGCCCGACCAAACAGTATTGCGTATCAAAATGCTCAAAATTAGCAGCGGCCGTTTCTGGATCCAAAATATATTCCCAAATTGGCTGGCGTGGACTAGCGTGTGCCAGCGTGAAGAGAGGGAGTTCCCGCCGTGCTGGCAAACCATTCAGATAAGCGACAGATTCTAATGTTAGCTGTCGTTTTGTCCACGTAACGGCGATACGGGCGATACGATTAAAAAGAGAAATATCCAGTTTTCCCAATGTCGCCCAATCATGGTTGCCAGATAAGCTGATATGATCATGCTCACGTAATAGTGAAACACACTCATTTGGATTTGGCCCATATCCAATAATATCACCCAAACACCATATTGTATCCCACTCCCCTTTTGCATCAGCTAAAACGGCTTCAAAAGCGGTCAAATTGGCGTGAATGTCAGAAATAACGAGTACCCGCATACAGTTCTCCAGAAATCATAGTTGATAAACGATACACAGCAGTTACCAATACTTAAAAATAGGACATGGTTCAAAATAGGGTGAATCGTATCTTCTCAATAAATCGTGGACAAGACTTGACAAATTTCATCAGCACTTTATTTTACACGAGTACCATTAGGAAAATTTGTCAAGTCTCCCCAGAATACTGAGAAGACATGGTGAATCATCTTTACAGTTGTTGCGCGATTGGGCGACGATAATGGTCGCCCCTCAAAGTGTAAAGATCATCTTGCGTAAAATGAACCATGCCAAAAATGGTGATTACTTAGATGTCGTTCCCGCCTTCGCAGGGACGACGATCTATCAACAGACTGCAATACCCCTGAATAGTCATAAAAGATGTTGAGCAGGAATAATACCATGATCGGCAAGGGAAGGTGTAATAATCCAATATACATTATATAAACATACCGTAAATTGCAGTGCTGATTCTGGTTTTTGCATTAAGTTTGGCATTTCCTTAAGAGTGTATATAATTAATACTCTTAACTATTAGTTACATTAAGTAAATGGTGTATTTATGAGCAAAATAGAAGATCAACAGTTGGCGACAAAATTATTAGAACTATTGCCGCAAGTATCCCGCACGATGGCCGGTGGAATCCGTACCCATCCTGATCCTATCGCCCTAAATCAACTCATGGTATTACGAACATTGGAGGAACGGCCGTCTAACCTTAGCGATCTTGCCAAAGAGCATATTGTCAGTCTGCCCGCCATGTCGAACACCATCAGCCGTATGGTGAAGCAAGGATGGGTCACGCGTACACGGTCACAAGAAGACAGACGTATGATTTTAATCGAATTGACCGATAGCGGACAAAAGCGTATCAGCTCTATTTTCCAACATCTGGCAAACCACCTCACCGCTTTATTTGACAATTTATCTCCCCAAGAAAAAGCTGAATTAACACGCGGCTTATCTTTAGTTGAGACAATTTTCACCTCAGTGGGAGGGCGGGAGAGATAAGGGACACCCCCCTTTCTTCCCATCGCTCTATCGTATCTTCTCAGTATTCTGGGGAGACTTGACAAATTTTCCTAATGATACTCGTGTAAAATAAAGTGCTGATGAAATTTGTCAACTCTTGTCCACGATTTATTAAGAAGATACGCTCTATCCATTATAAAAGGAGTAACAGAACAATATGCTGACCAAAATTTTTGACAAAATTACACGGCTATCCATCCGCTTTCGATGGATAACTATCGCGCTCACCGCCATTTTTATGGCGATTGGCATTTATGCCGCCACCCAATTGAATCTGGAAATGACTCCCCGCGTCGAATTTCCACAAACCATCGTCATTGTCCAATGGCCGGATGCCGAAGATGCTGACAACTTCCTCAATGAAGTCACCATCCCGCTCGAAAATAACCTAGAAACGATTGAAAACGTCGTCAATATCGAATCAACGACTAAACCCGGCATGGCGTTCATCATCGTCCGCAATGAGTTCGGACAAAATCAGGATGCGATTGTTGAAGAGATAGAAACGGCCGTTTCCGCCACCACACTCCCCGACACCGCCGAGACCCAAATTCTAAATTTCAGCCTCAGCGACCTGCCGATCACCATTTCCAGCATCTCCTCATCAAACATGACATTGCCCGAACTAAAGATATTTGTCGAATCAGAAGTCATCCCTGAACTAGAAACAGTCACTGGCGTAAGCAAAGTCACCATCAGCGGCGGGCAAGAGTTTCCCGATGAAGAAGTTAAAAACGAGAGCGAAGCCGTTGCTGAAACGGCCGAACCCATCGCCGCAGAGCCAAATGCCATGCCCGATCCCGGCCTTCTGCCCGCCATCATCAGCGAAGGCGCGGCACAGATGGGGATCGAAGTCACCCACATCCAAGAGATCACCCCTGATATATTAGCGGGCATTACTGGCACAGAAGAGCAAATCATAGCGATTTTGGGCTTGATTCCCGAAGAAGATTTAATCTACGCCCCCGCCAACACCCTTTCCTATCTGCCCATCGAATATATTGACACGCTGGACACCGATTTGGTGCTGGAATTAGACAGCATCGCCGCTGAATTTGGCGGCGTGCGTCAATACAGCACGGCCGACGTGCAAAAATTACTGAACGGCGAAAGCATCGAAGAAGAAGTTGAAGAAGTTGCCGAAACAGAAGAAGTCTCGACAGAAATAGCAGAAACGGCCGTAAAAACGGCCGTAGAAGCAGTCCCCTTGCCCGACGCATGGATCAGCGGCGCGGCAAAAATGGGGCAAACCATCAGCACAACGGCCGATATTACACCCGAATTCATGGAAACCATCAGCCAGATGGCTCCCGACATGCTCAACGCGCTCACCCCTGAGATCTTACTCGCCTTCCCACCCGACGTGCTGACTGCTTTGCCGACCAGCTACCTCAAAGGATTGGATGCGGATACGCAAGATGCGGTTGCCGCTCTATTGCTGCCTCCCGCACAAGAGGGGATGGAACTGCCCCAATTTGAGTCAGTCCCCTTGCCCGACGCATGGATCAGCGGCGCGGCAAAAATGGGGCAAACCATCAGCACAACGGCCGATATTACACCTGAATTCATGGAAACCATCAGCCAGATGGCTCCCGACATGCTCAACGCGCTCACCCCTGAGATGTGGATCGCATTTGCGCCAGAAACAACGGCCGTTATCCTCCAATCCGCCCTCGCCGACACCCTCGCCGA
>WFSA01000173.1 GCA_015486215.1 Anaerolineae bacterium
ATTCAAATCGCCAACATGGGCGGCTGGGACACCGATTGCAACGTCGGCAACGTCGGCGCAATCATGGGCGTGGCCGTCGGGCTGGATGGCATCGACAGCAGTTGGCGCGACCCGATGGATGATGTTCTCATCACAGCAGGGGTGATTGGCAGTCGTAATTTATGGACGATCCCCGCTTGCGCTGACCTATTTTGCAAGCTGGGGCGCGGCGTTACAAAAAGTCAGGCTTTTGGCAAAAGCCTGACTTTTGCGAGCGACAGCCAAAGCCTGACTTCTATACCCCGCTATCATTTCCGCTACCCCAACTCCACGCAAGGATTCCAATCACGAGGAGAAAAAGGGCGGATTATGGCGATGGTTGAGAAAAACGGCCGTTTGCAAATCACCGTCCGCAAGCTCAATAAAAAAGGGGAGGTCCGCTTTTTCGTCCGCACCTCCATCCGTCCTGACGAGTTGAGCGCGAACTATTACGGAGCCAGCTTTTCACCGCTAATTTATCCCGGCCAAACGATGCGGGCGCGACTATTTCTGCCCGCCGATGCGCCCGACAAAATAAGGGCTGGCCTCTACGTCCACGATGACAATAGCGGCGACAACCATCAAGCGACCGCCGAACTGCTCACGCCTGGCGCGTGGCACGATCTCACCTTTGAGATTCCCGCGTTGCACAACGGATTGCTCTCCGAAGCGGGCATCGCCGTGCGCCATTTAGGCACACCATGGACGGGCAATCTCCTTTTGGAATGGCTTGATTGGGATGGCACGCCCACATTCAGCAATGATTTTGCGCTAGAGCGACCCGAATATGGCGCGATCAGCCAATGGACACTTTTGCGCGGCTACTGGCGGATGGAAGATGGGGCGTATCACGGCAGCGGCGCGGCCATCAACGAAAGTTACACGGGCGATGTGGATTGGCGGGATTATGAATTGACGGTCACTTTACGGCCGTTAATCGGCGAGAATCATCTCGTTTTGGCGCGGGTACAGGGCGCACGTCGCTCCTATGCCGTCGGACTAGGGGCAGATGGGCAGTTGGTTCTGTACAAAAATGAAGGGGGCTATGTGGTAAAGGCGACTACGCCCTTCGCATGGCAACACAATCAATCGTACAGTATCAGCTTGCGCGTACAAGGCAACCATCTCACCGCCGCCATTGGCGATGTTCGCTTAGAATGGACAGACAATGACGCGCCATATTTGAACGGATCAATCGGCGTTGCCAACTTCGCGGGTTGTCATACGGCGTATGAAAAGTTTGACATTGGGCATGGCGACACCATGCCCCTACCATAACGCCTCTGTACGGGCTTGGCGTTGCCAAGCCCAATATCATGGGAAAATAGGAAAGGTGTTTTATGCGACCACTTGAAGGATTGCGCGTTTTAGACTTAACCCGTCTGGTGGCGGGCGGGATGACTGGTATGCTGTTGGCCGACTTCGGAGCCGAAGTGGTCAAGGTGGAACGCCCCAACGTGGGCGACCCGTTACGCAACTGGACAAATGAGGGACTGCCGTTTTGGTGGAAAGTGTACGGCCGTAATAAAAAATACATCACCCTCAACATCACCTCACCTGAAGGAAAAGCGATGTTCAAAGAGATGCTGCCCACCTTCGACGTGCTGCTGGAATCGTTCGTGCCGGGTACGATGGAGCGATGGGATCTAGGCTGGGATGTACTCCACGCGCTGAACCCCAAACTGATTTGGCTGCGAATTTCTGGCTGGGGACAGACGGGGCCAGGCAGCAGCCGTCCCGGCTTCGGCACACTGGTCGAAGCGTCCACAGGCATGGCCGCCATGACTGGCGAAGCCGACGGCCCGCCCATCCTGCCCAGCTTCCCCATCGGTGATATGGTGTCGGGGCTGTACGCCAGCAACGCCATCATGTTCGCCCTCTATCATCGCCACATGCACGATGGGGGCGGGCAAATGATTGACGTTTCCCTGTTTGAATCGCTGTTTTCACTGCTTGGCCCATTGCCCGCCGAATACGCCGCAACGGGTCAAGTTCGTCTGCGGCAAGGCAGTCGCTCTAAAAATTCAGGGCCACGCGGCGCGTACCAGAGCAGCGATGGGGAATGGATCGCCGTTTCTGGCTCGACACCCAAAATGGCAGCGGCGTTTTTGAGTAGCTACGGTTTGGGTGAAATGCTGAAAGATGAGCGTTTTGCCACCAACGAAGCACGGGTGCGTCATGCTGTGGAATTGGATGCGGCCGTGCAAGCAGCCATCGGCAGCCTGACGCTGGCTGAAAATTTGGAACTCATCAATGCAAACAAGCTAACCGCCATCCATGTGCAAACCATCGCCGATATTGAACGTGATCCGCATTGGCAAGCGCGTAAACTGACGGTGGATATTGCCGACGACGACGGCGTGGTGCGAATGCACAATGTTGTGCCGCGTATGAGCGGAACGCCTGGCGAAATTCGATGGGCGGGCGGTCGTTTTGAAGCGCACACGGATGAATTTTACGCGCAACAGTTCGGTCTCTCAGCAGAACAGATCACGGCAATGCGTGAGAAGGGTGTAATTTAGGATGGGGTGGTTGCATATTTTTTTGCAACGAATTTTCACAAATTAACACGAAGTATCTACAAAATTCGTGTTAATTCGTTGCAATTTAAGTAAAGATTGGAGCATTAATGGCAGTTCAAACTAAAATTGCAGAGTTACATGCGGATCGGATTTTGGTGCGCGGGTATAATTTAGCAGAGATGGCGGGGCGATATTCGTTTGGCGATACGCTATATCTGTTGATGATGGGCGAATTGCCGTCCGATCACGAGGGTGATTTATTGGAGGCGATGTTGGTGATAACGGCCGTTCATGGCATCAATTCACCGTCAACTCATACGGTACGGGCGGTGGCAAATTGCGGCGTGCCAATACAAACGGCCGTTGCTGCTGGCGTTAGTGCGATTGGGGATACTCATGGTGGGGCTGGCGAAGCGTGCGCCCGTATTTTGCAGGAGGCGGTCGCCGCCCAGCCGAACACATCGCCCGCTGAAATGGCACGGCAAATTGTGGCTGATGCCCGCACCAAGAAACAGCGGCTGCCCGGCTTCGGTCACCGCTTTCATGATCCTGATCCCCGCGCCCAACGGCTGTTGGCGTTGGCTGAAAAATGGGGGATAAACGGCCGTTTTACCACCATCGCCCAAGCCATCGTCACCGAACTGCAAAAGGCAACGGGGCGATCATTACCGTTGAATGTTGACGGCGCACTGGCAGCACTTATCTCAGATATGGGGATGGATTGGCGGATGGGCAAGGCGATATTCATATTGGGGCGCACGGCAGGATTCATCGCCCACGCGCAGGAAGAGTTGGCGACGGGCAAGCCGTTTCAATTTATTAACGGCGTGGACGTGGCGTATGTGGGTGCTGAAGAACGGCCGTTGCCGAGAGAATAGGGTACAGATTATGACAGCAAAAATTGTGGTTGTGGGTAGTTTGAACATGGATTTAATCGGGCGGTCGCCCCATATTCCTGCGCCGGGAGAGACGGTGTTGGGGAGTGGATTTAGCACCGCTGCGGGCGGCAAAGGGGCAAATCAAGCCGTCGCGGCGGCACGATTGGGGGCGCAGGTGACGATGGTCGGTTGCGTGGGCGGCGATGCGTATGGGCAGGAATTGTTGGCGAGTTTGGGCGCGGATGGCGTGGATACGCAGTTCGTGCGCGTGGCCGCCGATGCCCATACGGGTGTTGCTCTCATCACCGTAGATGACGCTGGCGAGAACAGCATCGTCGTTATTTCGGGCGCAAATTGGCAGCTTACGCAAGCAGATGTACTCGCCGCCGAAGTGACCATCTCTGAAGCGGATGTGCTGATGCTGCAATTGGAATCACCACTGGAAATGGTGACATTTGCGGCTGAAATGGCGGCACGACATGGGGTGGCGGTGCTGTTGAATCCTGCTCCTGCACGTCCGTTGCCCGCTGATTTATTGGCGAATACAACCCATCTCATCCCCAATGAGAACGAGGCGGCGTTGTTGGCGGGCTGTCCAGTTGAGGATATGGAAGGGGTGAAAACGGCCGTTTCCACTCTACAACAATCGGGCGCGGCCAATATCATCGTCACGATGGGCAGTCGCGGCGCGTATTTGCACGGCGATGGCGCATCACAACTGATGCCCGCGTTCAACGTGCAACCTGTGGACACGACGGCGGCGGGGGATGCGTTTGTGGCGGGCGTGGCGGTGGCGATGGGGGAAAAACGGCCGTTAATCGAAGCTGTTCGTTTTGGAACGGCCGTTGGTGCGTTGGCGACAACAAAACATGGGGCGCAACCGTCGTTACCGGATAAAACGGCCGTTGATCAACTGCTTGATTGAGGGGGGGCAAAGACCCAAAAAGGTTCAGTTCAAGCTAATCACCAGCGGGAAAGGCTCTCAGATCAAAATCTGAAAGGCAGACGGTTTAATAGAGTTATAAGAGTCGCTACCAGAGGTGGAATTTATGAGAAATTCTGAATCGAACTATTTTGAGGGGTTGGTATAATAGTCGCCTTTTGTAATCCTGATTTGCTCGTTTAGGACTGTTATTGTTCTTGCTTTCTTTGCCATACGTCGTCTATTATCTATGTGAGTTAGCGTTGTTTTTGTAAGTTGAATTTTCAAGGTTATCGCAGTCTCTTTTCGCCCAACAGCACCTTCTTGTTAGAGTCCAGAGCTAAATACCCCTGCTGAAGCAGAATCATCACATCTCCAACAACTCAAATAATTCTTCTTTATCATGTGCTTGGATAATATTTTTACCAGCATCGGTGTCCTGAAATGTTGTTAGGGATTTTGGCATTGAATGGTAAGCCGCGTCTCATTTTAACTTGTCGATAGAAAAGAGTAACAGCTTCGGTGGGGGAAATTCCGAGTTCCCGCAAAATATACTCAGCGTCAAATTTCAATTTTGGTTCTATTCTTGCTCGTACAACGGCCGTTTTCGCCATAATCCCCAATTTCCCAAAACCCACAGGGCAATCACGGATTCCCCTCCCCCAATCAAAAAATCCGCAGATTACGCAGATTCGCGCAGATTATGTTGAAGAAAATCTGCGTTAATCGGCGTAATCTGCGGATATGTTATTCACAAACGGCCGTTTCCCCAAAATCCAATTTCCCAAAACCCACAGGGCAATCTTAGCTTCCCCTCCCCCAATCAAAAAATCCGCAGATTACGCAGATTCGCGCAGATTATGTTGTAAAAATCTGCGTTAATCGGCGTAATCTGCGGATATGTTATTCACAAACGGCCGTTTCCCCCAAAAATCCTAATCTCCCCAACCCCA
>WFSA01000174.1 GCA_015486215.1 Anaerolineae bacterium
AAATAACATACAAGGACTTCCGCCAGCGTGTACTAGTATAGCTTGGCGGAAGTTCTTAGATGATATACGCTGCCTGTATCGGGAATCGGAATTCCCGATACCTATTTATGGGAGTTGCGGGAATTCCGATTCCCGCAACAAATAACATATAAGGACTTCCGCCAGCGTGTACTAGGGCGATTGCAACCTCATCTTTTACAGAAAATTGAGTTGATCTTGTTTTGAAATTGGCCACCGATCACGCTGATCACACTGATTTTGATCTTTTTATCTGTGTTCATCTGTGCAACCAGTGTCCAATTTTGGGGGTTGCAATCACCCTACTTGCACACCCGCACCCGCACACTATAATGAACGTATGAATAACGAATTAACTAACGAAACATGGCTCACCTTAACCGAAGCGGCCAGTATGTTTAATGTTCATCCCACGACTTTGCGGCGTTGGGCTAATAAAGGGAAGGTTTCTTATATTTTGACACCCGGTGGTCATCGTCGTTTTGCGTCGTCTGTTATGCAAGAGATGCTTTCTCAATCAAAAATGAGCGGACAAATATCTCCATCAGAACAATGGGCAGATAATGCGTTGATGCATACGCGACAAGAGATAGATACTCAATCTTCTACGGGATGGATGAAGGCGATTAATGAGGATCATCGTCTGCAATACCGTGAATTGGGGCAGGAGTTGATGGGGATGGTGTTCCAATTCATTTCGGGTAATGGAGATGATGAGCATATGTTAGCGGAAGCATGGAAAATTGGGTTGAGACACGGCCGTTTAGTGCGTACAGAAGGATTGTCATTACAAGACGCGCTGGGAGCATCCCTCTTTTTTCGTGATAAACTCACCGAAACCGCGCTGCATCTGCCAGAAAGCACCCATATTCGCCCCCGAGAAAATATCCGCTTAATGAAGCGGATTAACAGATTGGTCAATCAAGTTCATTTGGCCGTTGCAGCCGCGTATGAAGAGTGAAGAACAGAGGTGGGTACATGAGAACCCTATTTATCATCACATTTTTTTCTGTATTGTTAGCCGCAGCTGCCCATTCCCGAGCCGATGAGCAGGCGGCGATGGTTCCCAGAGCATATTTGCCAATTGTGATACGCGCTGATTTTTCTTGTGCCGATACATCAACCAATATATATGAGGCTGGAACAGCATATCAACATGATACAGATAATCCCGTGCGCCCTGCATATAATCACGCCGATAAGAATATCGAATTACGCGGATATACGCCGAACACAGACGCATCCCTCGTGCGCGAACTGGTAAATTATGGCTCTGGCGATTCCACTCAGCCGCCTCAATTGGCAACCTTGTTCAGCCCGTACCAAGTCCCGCCATTTGCCGATTTCCATCAAATACATCATTGGAGCTGGGCTGATTCGCCCGCGCCCGGCACGCGGGGCGATCCGATAACGGGGATACATTATCCCGTAACGGCCGTTGCCCTCACCCTTCCCTCTAATGAACCATTGCACGTTCCCATTTCTGGTTACGACATCGGCGGCGGCGCAGAGGTGATCGTCACCTTCGCCGATAAAGACACGCTAACCTTACATTACACCAGAGAAGACAGCTCATCCATCGGTTACACCGTTCACATTGATAATATCTGCACCGACCCCAATTTGCTCGCCCTATACAACACGCTGGATGACGAAAGCGGCTCTCGTTACAAATATCCATCGCTCAGTTATGAGTTGCCTGTACTGCCAGCAGGTAAACTGTTCGGCACAACCAGCACGGGGGATATGGTTATCTCTATCGTTGATACAGGGGCATTTATGGACACGCGTTCTTGCGATGAATGGTGGCAGATACGGCCGGGTTATGCAGGAAGTTGTCCGCCATCGTTGTTGAGACAAACGGCCGTTGACGAAGAATAAAGCGTTTTCTAAAGCAGTTCTTGTAAAAAATTTTCTCGGTTGACGACTGTGAATTCGCTGTTTGGATACGCTTCAAAGAACTGTTTAACTTTTTTTACTTTAGCTTTAGGATTCCACTTAAACTCAAATGCGCGTAACAAGCCGTCTCGCTCTTCGATATAATCCAACTCTTTTTGATCGTATGTGCGCCAAAAATAAGAGGTAGCAAAACGACGCTTATTGTTATTCAATTTCAAACGCTCAACAATACAAAAATTTTCCCATATTCCGCCCGTATCTGTTCTCAAACCAAGATGATTAAAGTTGTTAATCAAGCTATTGCGAATACCTAAATCGTAAAAATACACCTTGAATGATTTGCCAAGTTCGGCGCGTAAATTCCGCTTAAACGAAGTTAATCTAAAAATGATAAAACTCTTCTCTAGCAGATCAATATAACGGCGAATTGTGTTCTGGTTTACCCCCAATGTGACAGCCAACTCGTGATAAGAGACTTGGCTTCCTAGCTGCAAGGCAAGCAATTGTAATAATCTAATCAGCAAATCTGATTTTTTGATCTGTTCAAATTCCAAAACATCTTTATAGAGGTAATTACCAGATAACATAGCTAATAACTCACGAGCTTCGCTTTCTGGTCTATCAACGATCTCAGGATATAAGCCATATCTAAGCATAATTTCCAGACGGGCGTGTAACTCTAGTTTATTGTATTGTTGGTTTAGCTCTGCTACTGAAATTGGATAGAGCATAAATGTGATTGCCCTGCCCGTTAATGGTTCGCTAATTTTGTTAGAGAAGTCAAAACTACTGGAACCTGTAGCAATAATTTGTAAATCGGGAAAGTGATCGTGAAGGATTTTAAGAGTCAGCCCAATATCTTGTACGCGCTGTGCTTCATCAATAATGAGTAATTTATATTGTCCGATGAAACTCTTTAGCTGTTGTACTTCTTGAATTTGCAGAAGTTCACGATTAGATATGAGATCGCAATCCATATAGAGAAAATCTTGCCCATAATCGGCCGCAATTTTTTTAACCAATGTTGTTTTGCCGATTTGCCGCGCACCGTAGATAATGATGACTTTTTGCTTAAAGAACCATTGTTCAATTTTGGTTTGAATTGTACGTTTAATCATTAAATTCTCCGAAGGAAGTTTGATGCTTGCTTGTTATAATGAATACTTTTGTACCATGTACAAGAAGTTGTCCGCAGACTTCGCCGATTAGCGCAGATTGGACATGGTTCGTTTTACGCAAGATGATCTTTACACTTTGAGGGCGGGCACAAGGCCGCGCGCCTACAATTTACTCCCGTAGGGGCGACCTTTATGGTCGCCCAATCGCGTAACCACTGTAAAGATGATTCACCCTAATTTGAACCATGTCGCAGATTGAATGTTTTTATCTGCGTCAATCGGCGAAATCTGCGGATCATTCTTTTCTGGTTTATCCAGATTAGGGAGAGTTCTCAGTATAGTCTGGGTTAAATATATAGGATAAGGTAAAAATTACTGGTATATTTTATACTCTACTATAAAATTTAGGTCAAATTTTTATAGTAACATGTAAAAATGATAATTTTCAACATAGCTGAATAGGTATGATATTTTATGTTTAGGAGCAGTATGATCAATGAGTAACGGCCGTTTTCACATCAGCATCAACGCCCATCTCCTTTCCACTGAAGACGGCTATCGGCGGGCAGGAATCCACCAATACATCGCCCAACTTTTGCGCCATTTGCCGCAAAATGAGGAGCTGGAATACACTGTTTTCACTCAATATCATCCTGATTTTATGGATCGGGACGACTTCACCCCCCGCGCCAGCCGTTGGCCGACCGAGCGGCGGATCGTTCGCATCTTATGGGAGCAGCTTGCATGGCCGTTTTTGGCACGCCGCGCCAATTTACTGCACAGCATGGCATTCGTCACCCCGATCTTGACCCGCTGCCCGACTATCGTCACCATGTACGACCTTAGCTTTATCCACTTTCCCGACCGTTTCCCCCGTTTGCAACGTCTCTATTTGACGATGATGAGCCGCCGCTCATGCCGCCGCGCCCGTCATATCATCACTATTTCTGAATCAGGGCGGCAAGATGTTCATCAATTTTTCGACGTGCCGCTGGAACGGATCACCGTCGTTTATCCGGGTGTGGACAGCGTGTACAAACCGCTGCCCGCCGATGATGTGACCGTCTTTCGACAGGCGAAGCAATTGCCAAACCGTTTTTTGCTCCATGTCGGCACATTGCAGCCGCGCAAAAATATCCCCGTTTTGCTTAAAGCGTTCACCCGCGTGATCAAAGATTCGGCACGCTCTGATGATCTGCACTTAATTTTGGCTGGCGGCAAAGGATGGTTATTTGATGAGATTTTTCGCCTTGTGGAGCAATTGGGGATACAAACGTGGGTTCATTTTACAGGGTACGTCCCCGATGATGAGCTGCCGCTTTGGTATAATGCGGCAACGGCGTTCGTTTTTCCCTCCGTTTATGAGGGATTTGGGATGCCCGTTGTTGAAGCGATGGCCTGCGGCACGCCTGTGATCGCATCTAACGCCTCTTCCATTCCAGAGGCAGCGGGAACGGCGGCACTCTTATTTGCGCCGCAAGATATGGATGGGTTGGTTGAGGCGATAACGGCCGTCATCCACTCCCCCTCCCGCCAACAAGAAATGAGACAAGCGGGGCTGCGGCAAGCCGCCCGCTTTTCATGGGAACGCGCTGGAGAAGAAACGGCCGTCGTTTACCAACAAACTAGAGAAAGGAGCTAGTACACGCTGGCGGAAATCTTTCGAGATTATTTGTTGCGGGAATCGGAATTCCCGCAACCTCTCACCAAATACAGGCTCGGAATTCCCGCAACCTCACACCAGACAAGTACAGGCATGATATATCGTTGATAAACTTGAGCCAAGCTGTACTAGCAGGCTGTCGGAGAAGTCTAAAATGGGACGGCAGATAACGCATATTTTGCGTCTCAAAATTCTTTCTCTAACAAGCTGTTAGAGTATCTTCTCAGTATTCTGGGGGAGACTTGACAGGTTTCATAAGAGTCTCGCGTTTTACACGAGAGTATTATAGAAAACCTGTCAAGTCTCCCCGAAATTTTGAGAAGATACATGATACTCGTGTAAAATAAAGTGCTGATGAA
>WFSA01000175.1 GCA_015486215.1 Anaerolineae bacterium
CCCTCTCCCTTTGGGAGAGGGCTGGGGTGAGGGTAAAACGCCAAAGTTAAAAACGAGTGTTCCCTAAGAAACCGGCCATCATAAAGATGTCGGAAAATCTCTATGTTACGTATTCACCTGTTAGGGTATCCTCAAATTTTTGATGAAAATGTTCCGTTGCCGCCCCCCACGCCCAACAAGGGTTTTGTTTTATGGGCGTACCTGCTCTTGAACGGCCGTCGCTCCATCCCCCGCGACCATCTTGCCTACACCCTTTGGCCCGACACAGCCGAACCGAACGCCCGCGCCAATTTGCGCCGTCATTTGCACCTGTTACGCAAATATTTACCGGACGCGCCCCTGAACCTTCCCTGGATTTTATCTACCCGTCAAACGGTGCAATGGAACCCCGACGCGGATTATGAACTGGACGTAGCCACGTTGGAATTGTTTGACGGGGAAACGGCCGTTCCCGCCCAATGGACAACCCTCATCGAAAGCTATCACGGCGATTTGATGGAAGGGTTTTACGACGATTGGATTTTGGCCGAACGCACCCAGCTGCGACAGCGATACGGCCGCCTGCTCCAACAGCGCAGTGCCGCCCAAACCAAAAACAACGACCTGCCGGGAGCCATCCGCACAACCAAACGGCTACTGGCCTTCGACCCCCTGCGTGAGGAAACCTACCGGAAGTTGATGCGCCTGCATTACCGCGCCGGCGACCGCGCCGCCGCGCTGGAAACATTCCGGCAATGCCAAACCGCGCTGCAAACAGAGATGGATGTCCCCCCTATGCCGGAGACGCTGGCTTTGCGCGATACCATCGTCAACGGGGACGACCACTCTCCGCCGCCACCTGCGCCCGCGCCGCCCGTTTCCCGCCAATTGTCAAATCCGCCCGCGCCGCTTGTCGCCGACACGGCCGTTTCCATCCCCTCGCGTCGCCCCTTCCCCGCCAAACCGATCATCGGCCTCATCGCCCTCGCCATCCTTCTCATCGCCGCCAATCTCTTGCTCGCTCCCCGCCCCGCGCCGTCAACCACGCTGTCGTTAAGCGGAACGGCCGTTGTCCAGGACACCTGGCTAAACAGCGAAACCCCGGAACTGACCTACGACCCGCTTGAGGGCGAAACGCCATACCATCAATACCCCGATGTGCATTTGACATACTTTAGCTATCCTCTCGACCGGGTATTGATTCGCTTCAATTTGGGACAGCTCCCCGACGACGCACGCATCACGCAAGCGATCTTTCGCCTGCGACTGGAGGATTATGTCAATGTTGATTTACCCGATCCTTTGCCCGCCGACGTGTCCGCCTTCCGCCTGCTACGCGATTGGCAACCGGAAACCGCCGCCTTTAATGTCCCCTGGTCGCAGCCTGGATTAGCCGCCGGTGTTGATTACGACAACGCCCCTTTGGGAACCCAGTCTATTCACGGCGGCGATTGGGTTTCTTTTGATGTAACGGCCGTTGCCCAAAACTGGTTGGCCGATCCGGAACAAAATAACGGGCTGCTCGTCATGATCACCCGCGCTCCGCAAGGTGCCCATTACTGGGTGCATACCGCCGACTACCCGCTCGCCGACCAGCGTCCCCAACTGGAAATAACGTACTCCGCAAAATAACAGAAGTTGTAACCGCTCAGGCGACAATCACTTTTTCCAGAGGCTCTGGTCACATTTTAAGTGACCGTCACCTCTTCCAAACGCCTTGGGACGCGCTTCGGACGCTCCCAAGACGTTTCCAGGACGCTTCATTTGTTAAAGTAACAGTCGATTGCACTGAAAAAATTCGGCTTCTTGCAGAATTCGCCGACTATAGAAATCGGGTAACTACTCAGCCTCCGTAACGGGGACGAGCATGGCGTTTCCGTGCAAGGAGTAGATCGCCCCCTCCTTTATAATCTGCACATCAAATTGTGGACAAGACTTGACAAATTTCATCAGCGCCTTGTTTTACACGAGTACCATTAGAAAAATTTGTCAAGTCTCTCCGGAATACTGAGAAGATACGTCAAAAGATATGAAAGGAGCCTGAAAAATGAAAACGAAAACAAATTTATATCTGATGTTTGTCCTAATTTCTGTGGCGATCATTGTGGGCATATTGCCTTTGACCGCCTGTTCTTCCACCGTTACGCCTACGGCTGCTGCTTCGCCGCTGCCTGTGGATTCGGCCGTTTCCCCGGTCGGAGAGACGGCCGTCTCCCTTCCCGTCACATCTTCGCCCAACGCTGCGCCGGAAAAAGGAACTATCCAGCCGCAGGCCAGCACGCCCACCAGCACCGTATATCTGCCAGTTGTCGAAACGCCGCCCGCGTCGCCGACAACCGGCGAACGGCTACAACCGGCCGATCTGACCTACCTGGGCGCTTTTACCTATCCGCTAGACGATGCGTGGGCGTATAGCGGGCAAGCACTCGCTTATTATCCCGACGGCGACCCAGCCTCAAGCGACAACCACCCCGGCTCGCTTTACGCCAGCGGACACGTGCAAAACAGGCTGGTGGGAGAAATAAGCATCCCCGATCCAGTCATAACCAGTAATTTTGACGATTTGCCCCAGGCGGCCGTACTCCGTCTTCTGGCAGATATAACCGAAGGCTGGATAGACAATTGCACCTACAATGACGACTGTATCTATCGAGAAGTAAGCGGGCTGGCCTACCTGAACAATGTAGACAAAGTCGCCTGGAATCTCAGAGATTGGTACAACGTCACCGACTACGATCAAGATTCTCTGGGCTGGAGCGACCGTGATATGAGCGGTGCGGAAGGCGTGTGGCACATCGGCGACCGCCCATCAGACAATGATCTTTTCCACAACGCCAAAACGAACGACTATCTCTTCCCGGCTCCAGAGGGTTTTGCCAATGAAAACATGGCGGGCCGATGGCTCATCGCCGGCAACCAGCGCGAGGCGGGCGCGCTCGGCGGCTCTCAGGGGCCGACGCTCTACGCTTTAGCTCCCTGGGAAGAGACACCGCTCAGTTCCGGGCATAATCTGGATGCTCTGCCTCTGCTTTATTATCCTGAGATTATTGAGTGTGTTTGGGAGGCTGATGGGGTTATCAACGAGAATCCCGCGCCAGGCGTGTGTGATTTTCCGGGTTATCGCGGTGCCGACCATTGGAACGGCGGTGCCTGGGTGGAAAGCGGGGGAAAGAGTGCCGTTCTGATATTTGGGCGCAAGGGGTTGGGCGATAATTGTTATGGCTCGACGGATACGTGCGGCGCGGACCCTTGCGCGATAGACAGCGGCTATCACGCTTACCCTTACGAACCGCAAATTCTCTTTTACGATCCGGCCGAATTGATTGGAGCCGAGACCCCGTGGGAGGTGCTACCTTATGAGACGTACCGCCCGATGGCCGAGGTATTCAGCGGCGAATGTGCCGAACCGGGAGCCGTCGCCTATGATCGGGAGAGAGGCTTGTTGTATGTGAGTGAACGGGAGGCGGGGCCATGGGGGGAAACGGCCGTTCACGTCTGGCGAGTAGCGAGTAGCGAGTGGTGAGTAGCAAGTTTGCTTTGGAGAAATAAAATGAACCTCAAACGTAAGCAACTTATCATCATTTTTTCGTAACTTCTCAATATTTTGGGGTGACTACAACGGATGAAAGAGATAAACGGATGGTGCAATTGAGAAAATATCCGTTCATTTTCATAATCCGCTGTAGTCATACTAAAAACAAAATAATTTCCCCGCTTTTTTGAGAGGATACCGTTATACGATGATACGATTTGGGTGTGTTTCATTTCAGTAGAAGTGATAGTCACGGGGCGCATAGTTTCGGGTAAATTAAGTCCGTTTTCCCCGTGACAATCACTTTGGTTCAACTCATTTGAAACACACCCATACGATTTAACCAATGACTGGATACAGCAATACCTGCTTAACGACAAATAAAAATCGGCCGTTTTAATTCGCGTAAAATTTGATCGATGGCACTGCCGAGTACAAGATGGAGCATCGGACGGAAGCCATAGCCGCCGACGATGAGCATGTCGGCATCAGTGTCAACGGCCGTTTCCAACACACAATCCGCAATAGAGCGATCCCCCTTTTCTTTGAAAATATAAGTCGCCTTAATGCCCCGCTTCTCCAGATACTCCTTCGCCGCCTCCAAATCATCACGGTCAGTCTGGTCTGTATGCACAGTGACTACCGTTAATTTGCGTGGCCTTCTGGACATAAAATAGGCGGCGACAAAGAGAGCTTCGTCCGCTTTGCGGCTGCCATCATAGGGAAGAAGGATTGAGCCGCACGGCTCAATATCGGCTCCATCAGGGATGATGAGGACGGGACGCGGACAGCGTTGTGTCAAAATAGTCAAGCCATGCCCTAAACGGGTCAACGGCCGTCCATCTGGCGGATGCGTCATGCCGACGACGACCAAATCGACCCATGCTGCCCGCTTGATCAGAGCCGCATCCACACTGCCCACTTCCACCGCAAACTCACCGACCAAGCCCGCTTCAGCGCAATACGCATCAAACCGCTCCTTGATTTTTTGCACGTGCTCGCTGTCAATCTCACTCTTCTTTTTCACAACATGCAGGCCAAGCAGCCGATCATGATCATGTTTTGCCAATTTGATAACACGATTCAATAAATTTATATCTGTATCGTCGCCTGTCAAAGCGACCAAAATATCAGCAAAGAGATGGTTCTCACGATGTTTAGCCACCTGCTTTTTGCGCCACTTACCCGGCTCCGGCCCCTCTTCCAACGGTAACGGAGTGATCGCTTGCCAGATGCGGCGGGCAGCACGCTTAGACCGACTTCCCCGTTCAGCCAAATTCTCAACGGCCGCTTCTACATCCACATCCCACCCTAACTGCTCTTCCAAATCCTCCTGATGATCATACAAAAAAGCGTATATATCTGCTTCTGTGCGGCTGGGGAAATTACGCAGCAAACCCTGTTGGCGGATCAGTTTCACGATGGGAAGATAGACAGTATCATACCAGCCCGTCACCGCTTCATCATACGGCACCTCAGTCTCCTCTTCTTGTAACTTACGATGATAAAGCTCAATTTGGTCGAGCATCATCTGATATTGGCCGACAAAAGTCATGCTCAAATCAGAGGTGGAACGCAGATGGTCTATATTTGTCTGCTCTAAAAAGCGACGAAAACGGGATTTGCGGATGACCTCGCGCGGATCATCATCCATAGAGAGCGGGACGCGGGTTTTAACTTCTGTGACGTAAGCGGTGATGCTGGATGCCCCTAATTGGCGGGCGATGGAGACGCGGTGATTGCCGTCAGCGACGAAGTACGCATCATTGATTTGGTACAGTTCAATCGGCGGCATCCCCTTCATCTGGTCAATGGCCGTTTTTACCCCCACCCATCGCTCTTCGTCACTATCTCGCTTGGGCAGAAACTCGCGCGTAAAATCTTGGTATCGTCCCACGCTGCCAACGATAGCATCAAGCGGAATTTCTTGTAAGCCATGTTTGATAGAACTTTCGCCGCCTAATTGATCATGAACATCATCATAGGAAAGCAGATCGTCAGAACGGCCGCGCACACGAGCAAAAAATTGGCGCATAGCGGCGCGTTTACGGGCGCGATCAAAATCACGAACGGCCGTTTCGCGTAGAAGACCTGTTGTTTGTGTTTGCATTACCCCTCATTGAGTTGCAAAAATTCAACAGCAACCCATCCAGTCAACCCTTCAGCCGTGCGGACTTCTTGCCACTCAAATCCATCGGCCGTTTTTTGTCCGTCAAGCAGCGTTAAAACCACCCCTTCAAGCAGCCATTCTAGCTGTTCACTATTTGTCGTTGGCGCATCGCGCAGCCAAACGCCGACACCACTGCTGACAACGGCCGTGTTACGCGTATCCACTGGCGCGGCGGCAGGCGTGTCGGTGGACGCGGGTGCAGATGTAGCAGGCACAGATGTGGCGGCAGCGGGCGCAACGGTTGCTTCTAGCGCGGGCGGGGTTGCTGTGGGGAAGATAACAGCCGTTCCCGGTGCCATCGTCGGAATAATGATTGCCGTAACAGTGGGGGAAGGAGTGACGGCCGTTGTCGCTGTCGGTACAACGGCCGGTTCTGCGTCCAGATCAACGGCCGCTTCCGTAGATTGTGGAATAATGCCGTACACGCCCAAAAAAATCAGGCCGATAATAGCGGCGGCAACACCGCGCATGATGTCCAACTTCATCTCACGATACCTTTCAAACTCGCCGACACTGTATCGCTCTTTAGATGCCTTCATTCGTGAAGAAAATGCGCGACCAAAAAAATAGACAACAGCGATTAAACTGCTGAGGGCAAATACGGGGATTACTATATTGAGAACGGCCGTTATCATAAACACCTTCGTTTATTAAAATTAAGTATCCGTAACTTTACTGCAAGTTCGCAAACCTGCAACTCTATATATAGGGCGATTGCAACCTCATCTTTTACAGAAAACTGAGTCGATCCTGTTTTAAGATCGGACACTGATCACGCTGATTTCACGGATTTTAATCTTTTTATCTGTGTTCATCTGTGCAATCAATGCCCAATTTTAGAGGTTACAATCGTATCTTCTCAATATTTCGGGGAGACTTGACAAATTTTCCTAATGATACTCGTGTAAAATAAAGTGCTGATGAAATTTGTCAAGTCTTGTCCACTGGTTCAAAAAACTAACAATCTACTTTACAACATTATTGCATAACTTAACGTAAAAATGGGACGCAGATACTTCACACGTGGATTTAACGGATAAACGCGGATAAAAGCAACTTCTCAAAAAGTTGGGGGCATGAGTACAGCTAATTAGGAAAGGAACGAATTTACTCGACTGACGTAATTTGTTCCTTTCTTAATTAGCTGTACTCACCCCGAAATACTGAGAAGACACGAATAAAAAAAGAAAAATTCGCGTTTATCCGCTAATCCGCCCCATCCGTGTCCCATTATTTTATAAAATTGTCAAAGACAATTTATCCTGTTTTGAACCATGCCGAAATCTGCGTTTACCCTGAAAATCCTGAAAATCTGCATCCTATTCTTTTTCACGAAATGCGATCACGACAATCATAACGCTGCAACCCCGCCCCGCCTACTGCGGATACTCCATCACACCAGAACCAATATACTCACGGAAAAGGGCAAGAATTTCACCAGCATCAGCATGCCGCCTCTGCTTGCTCAATTTAGAGTAGAGCAGCTCCCCATTTACGGTGAATTCAAACGCACCGCCGCTGCCTGTAATCAATGTGCATGATGTGATCACATGCTGATATCGGCTCATCACATCGTCAATCGCGCCAACGGCACGAGACCAATAATTTCAAGGGACGCAATACTCAAGAGTTACAACATACTTTTTCATTTTTCACCTTTAACAGCAACAACAGCGTGCAACGATAGATGGATGGATCCAAAAGAAATCTCTACTCATTCCCACAATCTGATACAGACCATTATCATAAACTAATCATATATTCGTATCTTCTCAATAAATCGTGGACAAGATTTGACAAATTTCATCAGCACTTTATTTTACACGAATATTATTAGGAAAATTTGTCAAGTCTCCCCAGAATACTGAGAAGATACATATATTCCTTACGGTAACAGTTTACGCATGGCAATGCAAGTTGAGAGCCGCCGTAGGTCAATTTTAGTTCTGGGACGGGCGCGATACGAAAGAGCCATCTGAAAGCGCGTTAAACTTGACCCGCTTTCAGATGGCTTTCTGTATCAGGCATCGGTTTCTAACTGATGCCGCAAAAATAGCTCAGCGTAGGTCAATTTTGCAAAATTGACCTACAATTACCATATGAAAACAATAGACTTTCGTTCAGATACGGTGACGCATCCGACCCCTGCCATGCGAACAGCGATGGCAAACGCTGTTGTGGGCGACGATGTATATAATGAAGACCCGACCATTAACGCTCTTGAGGCGATGGCCGCCGCAAAGACGGGGAAAGAAGCCGCCCTATTCGTCGCCAGCGGCACGATGGGTAATTTAACCGCCATATTGACCCATGCCAATCGCGGTGATGAAGCGATTGTGGGCATAGATTCACATACCTATAAATGGGAAGCGGGTGGGATGGCAACGTTTGGCGGCATCATTCCCCACCCTTTGCCGACGGACGAGAAGGGGCGGATGGATGCGGCGATGATAAAAACGGCCGTTCGCACCGACGACGTTCACTACCCCAACAGCCGCCTTATCCTTGTCGAAAACAGTTATGGTGACAGAGGCGGCTACCCCGTTCCACTGGACTATTTCGCCGCCGTTCGCCAAATCGCGGATGAAAACGGACTGAGCGTTCACATGGACGGCGCACGGCTGTTTAACGCCGCAACTGCGCTCGGCGTGCCGGCGGCAGCCGTTGTCAAAGATGTGGATACCGTCTCGTTCTGCCTCAGCAAAGGATTATGCGCCCCAGTCGGTTCATTGCTTTGCGGTTCAAAAGCGTTTATCCACAAAGCGCGGCGCATTCGCAAATCGCTCGGCGGCGGAATGCGGCAGGCGGGCATATTAGCCGCTGCCGGCCTCATCGCCCTCGACGAGATGAGCAGGCGATTAGCCGAAGATCATGCGCTGGCGCAACGATTAGCACACGGATTAGCCGCCATTCCTGCCATCATCGTACAACCCGCCCTCGTAAAAACAAATATCATCTTTTTTGATCTTGCCGATACAGTCCCCCTCTCATCCGATGAAGCAGCCGCGCAGCTAGAAGCCCGTAGCGGCATAAAAATCATGTCCGACGGCGGGCGCGGCTTCCGTGCGGTGACGCATTATTGGGTGGATGAAACGGCCGTTGACACCTTGCTATCCACCCTGTCCGATATAGTATCGTGATAAAATAGAGATGGTTCATTTTATGCGAAGTGATCTTTACACTTTGTGGGCGGGCACAAGGCCGCGCCCCTACGATTTACTCCTGTAAAGATGATTTTCGCCATTTTGAACCATGTCATAAAATAAAAGTATCTTCTCAATAAATCGTGGACAAGACTTGACAAATTTCATCAGCATTTTATTTTACACGAGTACCATTAGGAAAATTTGTCAAGTCTCCCCAGAATACTGAGAAGATACAAATAAAACAAAATTTAACATGCTTCAAAAAAAATCCGCGTTCATCCGCAAAATCCGCGTGCGAAGCATCCGCATTCTATTTCTATACTATTTGTGGAAAAGACCTGACAGGTTTCATCAGAACCTCTCGTTTTACACGAGTATCACAAGAAACCTGTCAGGTCTACCCCAGAAAATCGAGAAGATACCATCGTATCTATGAAATTGACCCAATCCGTGTCCCTTAAGGTACTTTTATGAACACTCTCGTCGGTAAAACGATAAACAACCGATATAAACTCGAATCCCTTTTGGGAGATGGCGGCATGGGTTCCGTCTACCGCGCCCACGACATCAATCTCGACCGCATGGTTGCCCTCAAATTGATGCACGCCCATTACGCCCGCCGTAGCACCTTCCGCACCCGCCTTATCCAAGAAGCGCAAACGGCCGCTCAACTCGATCACCCCTCCATCGTTCGCATTTATGATTTTGGCGACTCTGACGAAGGGCTGTTTATCACGATGGAATACGTCGGCGGCGGTAGCTTACGGCAGCATTTGCGCCGCCTGCAAAAAATGCGGAAATACCTGCCCATCGCCCAAAGCATCCAGATTGTGGCGCAAATTGCCGACGCGCTTGATTACGCCCATCGGCGGGGAATCGTGCATCGAGATGTGAAGCCGGGAAATATCATTCTCAAACGGCTTGCCCGCCCCGACACGCCCGATGAGCAGCCGTTCCGCGCCTCATTAGCCGATTTTGGCCTTGTCAAATTAGAAGACGGGGCACAAATCACCGAAAGCGGCACGACGCTGGGAACCCCCGCCTATATGTCACCCGAACAGTGCGCGGGCGAAGAGTTAGACGGCCGTTCTGACCTCTACTCACTCGGCGTTGTTTTATACGAACTGCTGACCAATCAACTCCCCTTCTCCGTCAAGAATTTATCAACCGCCATCGCCGTACATAACAAAGGAGAAATGCCCCCCCTCCCATCAACCCTTCGCGCTGAACTGCTGCCAGAAATAGATAAGATATTGTATAAATTACTGGCAAAAGAGGGGCGGGATCGATACGGTAACGCCGCCGATCTGATCGCCGATTTACGCGCCTGTTCGCTCGATTCTGACAGTAAGCCGACCCAAATTATTCCGCGCAGCGAAGCGGATATTATGGCGCAGGTGACTGAACCGCCCGATGGATACGAATTGCAGATCAACACGCCCGGCCATCCGCCCAGCACCATCGCCCTCACCCACGCAGTCATCACGCTGGGGCGCAGCGGCGAGAATGACATAGTCCTGCCCGCCGATGGCGTTTCCCGCCAGCACACACGCATCCGTGCCACCGCGCTGGGCTGGGAAGTGATCGATTTAGGCGGCGTGAATGGGACATGGATCAATGATCGCCGTTTGGCCGCCAACAACCCGACCCCGCTTTATCCCGGCATACGCATCCAAGTCGGCCCATACGAATTGCAGCTTATTCCGCCAGAGGATATGTTGGAAGAAGAGCCGTCACGGCCGTCTGTCACCACCTCGTCGGGCAGAACATCCCAATTGCAGACGGGATCAACGCCGCCATTGGGACTATTTTTGCCGCAGGATACGGTATCGGTTGAGCCGGGAAAAGTGGTGGAACTGCTCGTCGAAATCGTCAACCGCCGCGAAATTGATGATCGGGTGAGCTTGCGGATACAAGGGGTACCCTCCTCATGGCTGGTGACACCGGGTAGATTTATCACCGTTGGCGCGGGCAAGTCGGTGCAAACGGCCGTTAAAATCAGACCCCCGCGCACGACCCAAACTCCGTCAGGGCGGCAGCGATTGCGGCTGGAACTCATCTCCCAACAATATCCCGACATACAGGTCAGCCAATCGGCCAGCTTGATGCTTTCCCCCTTCATCGCCTTTGAAGCCAGCATGACCCCCGTCGAATTTGAGACCCCCGAATTGGTGACGGTGACGATACGGAATACGGGCAACACCTCCGCCACTCTTTCCGTTCTTGTGCAAGATCTGGAGGATGGACTTACCTGCAGCGGCGAGAGAGGGCGGCTTAAAATAGAGTCGGGCGCAGTCGAAACGGTCGATCTGATGTTTGATGCCAAAAGCAAACGCACCTTTGGCGATTCGGAAACGTACCCCTTCAAAGTCGATGTGCGCGAAGCGTCGGGCGGACGGCAGCTGTTAAAAGGGAATGGGACAGTACGGGTGGCCGTGCCGCTATTCGTGCTGTACAGCGTGCTGTTTGTCGTCATCATCTCCTGTGTGCTGGGCGGGGCCGTTTTCTTATGGAGCAAACTCGGTTTTGATGGCGGTGGCGGGGATGAACAGCCCTTCCCAACCGAAACGGCGATAGTTGAGACGATCTCAACGGAAACGATCAGCATTGACGAGACGACGACCGCCGCCGTAGCGACCGCCGCCGCCGCTCCTGATGCGGACAGCGACAGGGATGGATTGAGCGATATCCAAGAAGCAGCTTTAGGCTCCGATCCCCATAATCAAGATACGGATGGGGACGGGTTGATGGATGGCGAGGAAGCTCTCCGTTATGCGACCAATTTATTGAACAGCGACAGCGATCACGACGGGTTGAATGATGGGCAAGAGGTCAATATGTATCAGACTAATCCGTTGAATAAGGATACGAGCGGGGATGGGATGGAGGATGGAACGGCCGTTTCGCTTGGTTTCAACCCATTATTTATCAATCAAACGCCGACCCCTTCCAGCGTCGTTCCCACCGCTGTCCCGCCGCCCACCGTCACGTCGACGGACGCATTCACGCCGACCCCGTCCCTCACCCCGCCGCCTGAATCCACACCGACGCATACATTTACGCCGTCACCATCTTCGACACCGACAGAGATGGCATCGCCGACAGCGTTGCCGACAGCGTTGCCGACGGCAACACCAGTTGACACCCCGACGGCCGCACCGATTCCGCCGACTGTGGAGCCAACGGCCGTACCCGTTCCCTCATCCGCCTGCCTCTCCACCCCGCCAGTGATTGACGGCTTTTTCGACGCGGCCGAATGGCCGTATGAATTGACACAGTTCGCCTCGCCCACGAACTCGGTGGATACGGTCAACCTGTATCTTTCACAAGATGCAGATACGCTGTATATCGCTTATCTGGTCAACACAGCGACGCATGGTACGGATGACGGTATCATTCTCTACGTTGACACGCTGCATAACGGCGGCGATCCCGACACCGCTGACCGCGCCTTTATCGTCAAACGAGATGGCACGACGGCGATCCTGGCTGGCATGGGCGGGAGCGATGACGGGCAGCTATGGGATGACGGGTATAGCAGTAGTAATTGGACGGCCGTCGTCGGCGAGCAAAGCAGCAGGCAATGGGCTGCCGAACTGCAAATCAATATCACGGCTGAGATGCGCCCGCTCACTAATCCATACAGGATGTTGACCGAAGTCACCTTCGCCGCCGACACCGCCTTATGGCCGACGGATGGGAATAAGGATGATTTATCTATGTGGAACGGGGTTGAACATCCAGCCTGCCCTTAAAGAGGAGCGTTAATGAAGCGACTATTTATCCTCATCCTGCTGTCTTCCCTTTTTTTTCCGCTGTCTGCTTGCGGATTGGCGAATGATGGGACGGCACAAACGGCGGCGACTCCCATCCCTCCCACGCCGACTGCGCTGCCATTGGATGAAGAGACGGAAACAGCCGTTGATGACTCCCTCATCCCAGAGGCCGAAGAGGCGGTACGGAAGGTCATCATCTGGCTGCCGCCCACCTTCGCCGACAAGATGAATAT
>WFSA01000176.1 GCA_015486215.1 Anaerolineae bacterium
GCATCAATGAGTACACGGCCGTTTTCCAGCCAAATCATCCTATCCACAAAGGGCAATACCCGTTCCAGCCGATGCTCCACCAGCATGATCGTCAATCCCGACTCCCTGTTCAAGCGTACCAGCGCGTCAAGCAGGTCGGCGGCAGCTTCGGGATCGAGTTGGCTGGTCGGCTCGTCTAATGCCAAAATGCGGGGGCGAAAAGCAAGGGCGCAAGCGATGGCAACGCGCTGACGTTCGCCGCCAGAAAGAGTGGATAACGGCCGTTCCCGCAACGCCATCAATCCCAATACCTCCATCACCTCCACCACCCGTATCTCCATCTCCGCAGGAGGGATAGCCGCATTTTCCAATCCAAACGCAATTTCAGCCTCCACGCGGTCAAGAACCGCTTGCGACTCTGGTATTTGCTGCACAAAACCGACATGGCGGCTCATCATCGTCACCCCTGCAGCGATGGGATCGAGCGTATTGACGCGCAGGTCGCCCTCAATCACGCCACCGCTGAAATGGGGGACAAGCCCGTTCAGACAGCGCAATATTGTGCTTTTCCCCGATCCCGATTCGCCCGCGATAAGGACAAATTCGCCCGCGTCGATCTGCATACTCACCTCTCGCAGGGCGGGGCGATGGGCGTTCGGATAGGTGTATGTCAGGGTGTTGATTTGGATCATAGTTGGGTGTTGGGGTGCAGATTTTTAGGATAAATCGGATAATGGAATAAATTGTAGGGGCGCGGCCTCGTGCCCGCCCTCAAAATAATGAACTATATCCAGATTTCTTTCCATTCCCATACAAAAAAGAGCGTGCTGTTTAAGCACGCTCCCCTTTATTTTTTATATGTTTTGTTCGTATCTTCTCAATAAATCATGGACAAGACTTGATAAATTTCATCAGCACTTTATTCTACACGAGTATCATTAGGAGAATTTGTCAAGTCTCCCCAGAATACTGAGAAGATATGTTTTGTTCAGCAATTATGCTCTGCGACCACCACGATCTCCACGGTCTCCACGATCACCGTTGCTCTCATTCCGTCCGTACTGTTGTCGTTGCGGCTGTTCTGGACGGCTACGGCGGCGAGCAGCCTTTTTGCGCTTTACACGGTTAATCTCGCTTTTGGAGACAAACCAACGTTTGCGGCGCACGTCAGACAAAATTTTGCTCTTGACAACCTCTTTGCGAAAACGACGCAATAGTTGCTCGGGCGTTTCGTTTGAACGTAAATTTACTTTTGGCATATTTCTCACCTCCTTGCGGATGAGTTTACATTTTCATATGACCTTTCAAAAAGAAATCCGATTTCCTAAGGAATCGGATCGCATAAACGGCCGTCTACTTTGTATAATCCTAACGCCGCCAAGTCTACTGGAAAACCGTAAATTTGCAAATTTATGGCAGGGCAACGGAACGGCACAGACCGAAAATTTGCATACTGATTCCATTGATAAAAGTACCTAAAAACAGTGTTTGTTTGTCAAATTAGTGTACCCACTCAGCCTATCAATTATTGCACCACAAAGAAGCAAATATCACAGAGAAAATCTTAAAAAGCTTCGTGTTCTTCGTGTCTTTGTGGTTAATTTGGATATTGTAAGCTCCTCATTTCTAAACAGTTTCTGCTCGACGTTTCACGCATCCTATATCGTGGTAAAATCTCCGCAAATGGCAGAAATTTAGACAAGGAGTTAAACATATGAAGAAAATTTTATTGCTGTTACTGCTACTTTTCGCTGTCGCTTGCGGCGGGCCGGAAGCACCAGTGACAAACAGTGTTAATTCTGATGAGCCAGAAACATTAGCGACAAACAGCATTGATTCTGATGAGTCAGGGGCAACTGCGAATACAGATGCATCTGCAATTGCAAACGATGATGCAGAAGAGGCGACAGCGGAAGTCGTAACGGAGGATACCGCAACAGAGGAGGAGGAAAGCACAGCGTTGTCACCCGCCCCCGTCCCTGAAGCATTTACTCCCGCCAGCACCCCTGCCGAAGCGGGCGAAGTCCGTGCTTTTGATCATGTTAAAGGAGCGGCTGATCCAACCGTCACCATCATTGAATATGGAGATTACCAGTGACCGGCATGCGCGGGTATTGTTCCCGTGTTCGAGCGTCTGGTAGACGCTTATCCCGATGATGTTCAACTGGTTTATCGCCACTTTCCCCTTACAACAATTCACGATAACGCCCAAAAGGTCGCCGAAGCGGCCGAAGCAGCAGGCGCACAGGGCGGTTTTTGGCCGTTCCACGCTGTCCTATACGAAGAACAAGCAGATTGGGCGCATTACCCGCCCGACGAACTCCGTGACTATTTCATCGCCCTTGCGGATGAACAAGGGTTGGATGTTGACCAATTTACGGCCGATTACGATAATGGCACTTTTGCTGAGTACGTTTCTGGTTTAGAGCAAGAATCCATCAATATCGGCTTGCCTGGCACACCATCCGTCGTTTTGGATGGACAGCTTGTCACTGGACAATCTTTGCCATTCGATGTTGCCATTTGGAGCAATTTTATTGATTCGCAAATTGCGATCAAATCATTGGCTGACCGTCAATATGACGAAGCTCCACCAATGACAATTGATGTCGATAAAACATATTACGCCAATGTTATGATGGAAAATGGGAAAAGTTTTACCATTAAACTATTGCCCCAATCGGCTCCTGTCACCGTCAATAATTTTATCTTTTTGGCGAATGAAGGATGGTATGATAACGTAACTTTTCATCGTGTTATAGAAGGTTTTATGGCACAGACGGGCGACCCGACCGGCTCTGGTGCTGGCGGGCCAGGGTATGCGATTGATAATGAGATCGATCCCCAATTGACGCATGGCGAAGAGGGTGTCGTCTCGATGGCAAACTCCGGCCCTGACACCAATGGCAGCCAATTCTTCATCACCTTTGCCGATGCCAGCAGTCTGGATGGGAATTATTCCATCTTTGGCAAGGTGATTGAGGGGATGGATGTTGTGCAAAATATTACCCGACGAGACCCAACTGACCCCAATGCCCCCGACGGGGACATGATCTTAACGATCACGATAGAGGAAGAGTAGATAGAGAGTAGGGAGATAGAGATAGAGTGTAGAGATAGAGACATCCTGCGCCAATACTCTATCTCTATCTCTACACTCTATCTTTTTTAGGCTTATGCGTAAAGCGTTGTTTTTGCTGCTATTGTTAACGGCCGTTTCTGGATGTACTCTCCTGCCTTCTGAAACAGGGCTGGTGCCAACGCCGACGGCCGTTGGCGACATGATCAGCTACAAAATCCCCGCCTACAGCGTTTCCATGTCTCCTGGCAGCAATGTGGCAGGTACGCCCATGCAGTATGTCGGCCATAACCGTGATGTATACACGATGGATGTGGATGGCGAACTCAACGAAAAACGGGCGGGCGACTCCTTCAATTGGCAAGGAATGATCGCGCCCGGCGTTTTTGCCAACTATCGCTTGCGGCTGACAACCAGCGTTTTTGATACATTGCCCGTTGCTGGCGTTGTCGATTTCCTTATTTTCAACCCTGTCCCCACCGACTCCCCCTTACCCGATAATCGAGAACAGTTCCTCTCCTTCAACAATATCTTTGCTGATTATCTCACTCCTGTTGGGCGCGAGATTCCCGGCACGACGATGATTTATGATGGTACTATCACACAAGGGCAAGGCGATTTTGTGACCACAAGCGCAAAATTGAGTAGTCCGCTACGGACGCGCACATTAGCTGTCGGTGATTCGTTTACATGGGTAACAGCCGTTCGTGATAATGTGTATGTGGAGTATAATCTACGAGTCATCAATTTTGATGAAACCGATCTACATCTATCCGGCACCGCAACATTGTGGATCGATCCCACCCCAAGGTAACAATGAGTAATGAACAATGAATAATGAACAAAATTACTCATTGTTCATTGTTCATTGTTAATTGTTTAATGATTTTGTCTACCCCGCTTGACCCTATGGTTGCTCGCAACCCATTCCGCGAACAGACGATTGCTATCGCCGCCCCACCGCTCTATACCGACATCAAATCAGATTTACCCGCCCCCATTTTGCCCGATCACCCTGAATGGGCCGAGATGTATTGGCGTGCATGGGAGTTGGCATGGTCAAAATTGCGCCGTCCAAAATCAGATAGCGGGCTGGTTGGCAGCTTTATAGACAGCGGTGATGAATATCTGCATCTATGGGAAAGCGCATTTATGAGCCAGTTCGGATTATACGGCCGTCGTCGCTTTAATTTTATGTGGATGCTGGACAATTTTTACGCCCGTCAAGAAAATGATGGGCATATCGGGCGTATGCTGCATAGTAAAACAGGCGCGTGGGCGCACCCTCCCTGCGCCCTTGATGGCAGCGGGGCGGAGATTTTGCCGTGGGCCGAGTGGCGATATTTTAGAAAGACGGGGGACGACGGCCGTTTGGCTCACGTCTTTCCGCCGCTTTTCGCCCTGCATCGATGGTTGCGTGCCAATCGCACATGGCCGAATGGCAGTTATTGGACGACAGGATGCGGCAGCGGCATGGAAAATCAAGAGCGCATTCCTGACAGCCGCCATCACCATCGCCATTGGACATGGATAGACGCGACGATGCAAGCGGCGTTGAGTTGTTTTGTGTTGACAAAGATGGCTGTTTTGTTGAAAGAGGAAAAGGCGGCGGCGGAGTTGACGGCCGAACATATACAATTAGTGCAATATATTAACAAAACCTTATGGAATGATGCGGCTGGCTTTTATCAGGATGTGGATGTAAACGGCCGTTTCTCTCCCGTAAAAAGCATCGCCGCTTATTGGGGATTGCTCGACAAAGAGTTGATCAGCAATAAGCGGCGCATCCCCTTTATTCAACACCTACGCGAAAAAAGCGGGTTCAAACGTCCCCATCCCCTCCCCAGCCAATCGGCCGACAGCCCAAATTATGAAGGGGCGACAGGTGACCGGTGGCACGGCGGCATATGGTCGGCGACGAATTTTATGGTGTTGAAAGGGCTGCACGCGGCTGGCAAGCATCATCTTGCATTCGAGATCGCTCAAAGGCATCTGAACCATCTCCGGCAAGTGTACATTCCCACAGATACGTTTTGGGAGTATTACGCGCCAGAAACGGCCGTTGCGGGCAAAGATGCAAAGCCCAATTTCATCGGCAGTACAGGATTGTCTCCTATTTCTATTTTATTAGAAGATGTGATTGGAATTCGTGTTGACTGGCCTCTACGCCGCGTCATTTGGGATCGCTATTTAGAGACAGACAAGGTGTACGGCATAGAAAATTACCCGCTGGGGCAGCATAGCAGCATGACATTGCTTGGCGATAAGCAAAGAATTAGCGTCACGACGGATGCCCCATTCACGCTTATCATTCGGGACATGGAGCAAAGTTTACAAACGGCCGTTGCCGTTGGCACTACCGAAATCAGCCTTGAATAAGTTTAAGGATGAGGATTGTTTAAGCTGCGCCGAAAAACTCAACTTCTCTGAATAAACATGGAACGCCGATAAACGCGGATTTTTCCTCTCTGATCCGCGTTTATCCTGATAACCCTGAAAATCTGAGTCCCATTTCCCAGTCAAATCACATCATTCACATCCAATAACGACCATCGCCTCGTGCGTTGTTTTGTGAATATGTTCAATACCAAATTCGTCAGTAAATCCCACTTTGATCATCCGATCCTTTATCGGCCCTTTAAGTGCTGCCAGATGGAATGTGACCCCCGCCTCGTCCAGAGAATGCTGTAACGATTCCAACATCACCAATCCACTAGCATCAATCGAATTGATCGCCGTGCAAATCAGCACAAAATGCTGCATATTAGGGCATTTTTGCAACCATCTAAAAACAGCATCTTCCAGATATTGCACATTGGCAAAATATAAACTTTGGTCAATACGGAGAGCAAGCACGCGGTCACAGGTGATGACATCGTGGCGGGCGGCGTTGAGATAAATATCCCTGTTAGGCATACGTCCCATAACCGCTATATGTGGTCTGCTCGCGTGCCAAACAAACAGCAATATCTCTGAGCCAACGCCGACCAACACCCCTTTTTCAATCCCCCACCAGAGAACGGTGACAAAGGTGATGATCATCGAAAACGCATCCTCCTTATTATATTGCCACATAAATCGAAAGGTTTTTATGTCAACTAAGCCAAAAACGGCGACCATGATGATGGAGGCCAATAATGATTTGGGCAAATAGTAGAAAAGTGGAGTGAGAAAAATAACGGTGAGGCCAATGATCACGGCCGTTATCATTGAAGCTAATCCCGTCTTTGCCCCCGCATCATAATTGACCACCGAACGACTAAACGATCCTGTGACCGAGTAGCCGCCGCTCATCGCTGAGGCGCAATTGGTCAATCCCAATGCGATTAACTCTTGATTAGGGCTGACGCGCTGCCGCTCTTTGGCCGCCAACGCTTTGGCAACCGAGATGCTCTCCACAAAGCTGACAAAACTGATGATAAAAGCGGTCGGGAGGAGATTGGATATGGTTCCTATTTCCATCGTAGGCATCGTCAATGGTGGAAGGCCAGCAGGCACGTTGCCCACAATCTGCACGCTGGCCGATTCGTTGAGATTAAAGAAGTAAACGGCCGTTGTCCCCAATAAAACAATCAATAACGGTGCGCTTTTAGTGATAGGGATAGCAATAGCGTGCCGCACCCCCGCCCGCTCCAATTGCCCGCCCAGCACAAATTTGAAATAGAGTAGCATGGCGATACTTAATACGCCGAGCATCACCGTGACAGGATCAGCCTCATTCGCGTGCGTGAGCGCATACGTCACCGTTTCAAAAAACTCCATGCGCGGCATATCAATGCCCAGCAAATGTTTGAGTTGACTAAAACCAATGATCAACGATGCGCCGCTGGTAAAGCCTGCCAGCACAGGGTGACTGATAAAATTGACCAAAAATCCAACACGAAACAGCCCCATTCCTAACTGGATGATACCGACCAAAAACGCCAATGTTAAGGCTAATTGCAAATAATCGACTGTGCCGCTCTGGGCAAATCCACCCACAGCAGAGGCGACGAGAATGGAAACGATGGCGACGGGGCCGACTCCTAATACACGGCTGCTGCCAAAAATGCCGTACACAATGAGGGGCAGAATGCTGGCATACAGACCAACTTGGGGCGGCAAGCCTGCCAGCAGCGCATACGCCATTCCTTGTGGCACAAGCATGATGGCGACGATGATGCCCGCTAATAAATCATGGGGCAAATCAGCGCGGTGGTAATGCGTTCCCCATTTCAAGATAGGGATGTAGCGACTAAGTGCAAAACGAGGTTTCATTTTATTAGCGAACATGGTACTTATTTTATGTGAATGTACGGTAGATTATGACTAGTACACGCTGGCGGAAGTCTTTGTATCTTATTTGTTGCGGGAATCAGAATTCCCGCAACTCCCATCAGATAGGTATCGGGAATTCCGATTCCCGATACAGGCGGCGTATATCATCTAAGAACTTAGGCCAAGCAATACTAGTAC
>WFSA01000177.1 GCA_015486215.1 Anaerolineae bacterium
GGTTTTCTATAATACTCTCGTGTAAAACGCGAGACCCTTATGAAACCTGTCAAGTCTTTGCCCCAATTTATTGAGATGTTACAGTATCATTAGGAAAATTTGTCAAGTCTCCCCAAAATGCTGAGAAGATACGATAAAAACATTTAATCTGCGCTAATCTGTGAAATCTGCGGACAATGGTACTGATGGGAACGGCCGTTGACACCTGACACCGTATACCATACCATATTTCCTTATGGCACAACGCCTGTTCTCTTAATTAAATTGTATGAACAAATAGTATAGACATGAACGAAAAACCGACCATAAAACTCTTTCTATTCGGCCTTATCACCTTCATTTGGATGGGACTGTTAGCGGGCGCGTATTTTTGGGGACATCCCCCGTTTGGATTCGCCGCCATCGGAGCCAATCCACCCGTCACCCATCCGTTTAACGGCGAATCGTGGCGGGCAATCGGCCAAGACCTATTGAATATCGGCGGCTGGCTGGGATTGTGGTGGCTGGCGGCTGGGCTGGGGCGGCTGACTTTTGGGGCAGTGGTGGCAAAAGAGAGGCTGCTCTCCCGTCTCACACTCAATATCGGGATTGGTTTGGGCTTCATCTCCCTCATCATGGGCATTTTGGGATTGATGGGACTGTTCAATCGGCCGGTTGCATGGGTGTTGATTCTCTTTTTAAGCATCATCACCTTTAAACAGTGGCCGCAAAATTGGCAGGATGTACGCGCCATCCGTCTGCCCCGCCCCGAAAACAACAAACATCGCCTCATTCTCGTTTACAGTTTCATCTCGCTGACGATGACCTTTCTCATCGCCCTCGCGCCCATCATCGCGTGGGATGCGCTGACATATCATTTAGTCGCTCCCCGCTTTTTTATCGAGGCGGGAAAATTTGTCCATCCTGTCAACATTCAGCAGATGGGATTCCCCCTTTTGGGGCAGATGCAGTTCACGCTCGGCATGTTATTAGCGGGGGACGGCATTGCGCCGCTGTTGCATTTTGGATACGGGCTGTTGAGTATGGGGATAACGGCCGTTCTCGCCCGCCGAACTTTTGGCAAAACGGCCGTTTTTCCCGCTGTCATGGCATTGCTCACCATCCCCTCCCTCTTCACCCTCATGCGCTGGCCGTATGTCGATATTACCCTGCTCTTCTACACAACGGCCGCTTTCTACGCCTTCCATCGCTGGACAGAACGAAAAGAGGGCGGCTGGCTGGTTATGCTCGGCTTATTCATCGGCTTTGGCGGCGGATTAAAATATACGGCCGTTGCCACTCCCGTCGCCATCAGCATCAGCTTAATCTGGGTTTCACGACGGGACGGCATCACCCTTATTTTCAAGCGGCTGCTCCTCATCGGCTCCATTGCCATCGCCGCCATTCTCCCGTGGCTAATCGAAAACGGCATCACCACCGGCAATCCCGTCTACCCCTTTTTTATGGACAACGCCCGCTTTTGGGATGCGTGGTGGGCATGGTGGTACAGTCTGCCTGGCACAGGGCTGGCGACGACTGCCCCGCTCCGCCTCCCCTTCATCTGGCTGGAAACGACGATCATCGGGCGGCAAGGGGGAGCGGCTTATGATGCCACAATCGGCCCCTTCATTTTTGGCCTGCTCGCCTTATTGCCGTTAATCTGGGGGCGGCTGGAGCGAAAAGAGAAATCCGTTTTGTGGTTTATGCTGCTGCTCATCGGTCTCAATTATCTGCTCTGGTTGAACGGGATCGCTCAAACGGCGTTGTTGCTGCAAGCACGGCTCATCTTTTTAATTTTTGGGATAACGGCCGTTGTCGTCGGTCTCATCCTGTCAAAATTGGAAACGATGCGCCACCCGCAACTCAATACGCCATGGCTGGCGCAGACGGTCATCAATATCACCTTAATCGTCATGCTCATCAGTTACGGGATCGAATTCGCGGCTATCAATCCCATCCCGGCCGTGCTGGGGATGGAAAGCGAGAATGCGTATATCAGCAGGCGGCTTGGGGTGTACCAAACGGCCGTTAGCGAAGGGCTCAACACCCTGCCCGCCGACAGTGCCGTCGTCATGCTCTGGGAAACACGCTCCTACAGTTGCGATCCCAGCATCATCTGCGATCCCGACCCAATTCTGGGGCGGTTCTTGCATTTAACCCAACACGACAAACTCAATGCCGACGGTATCGCCCAAAAGTGGCGCGACGATGGCTTCACCCATCTATTGATTTTTCAAGGCGGCTTAGATTTCCTGTTAGCGGCCGACGACAACCCAATTGGTACCAGTATCACCCCCGCCGATTTAGCCATTTTAGCGGAACTGCAAGAGAAACACCTCGACCTCATTCAAAAATGGGGGACTCAATACGCGTTGTACGCGCTCAAGAGGTGACAGTCACTTCTTAGGGGAGACCCAGTGGGATGCCCCTACTCGGTAAATACTGCCAGCACAATTTCAAATGCATCATGGGCAGTTCCAGCGTACAATGCGTCAAAGTGTGGATAGACAGCGTATAGTTGCCCGCCGCGTACTGCTATAGTTGACGCTTCGTGATTGGGGGAGGAGGTTGTTGTCACGGCCGTTTGCCACTCATCATCACTACGCAAAGATAGAATTGTTCCGATATTGTACGCATAAGCGGCCAACTCCCCGTTCGACTGCCACACGATACCATCAAAGTAAACCTCTGTTTGGTCTAAAGCAATCACATTACCATTAGCAGGATCATTCACTGGTGCTTTATACAAACCATCAGCCGTCGCAATAATCAAGAACCCATCGGGATGATAAACAATCCCATTACAAGCAGGAAAATCTATCTCTGGCGCAAAGTTGGTGACATTGCCATCAATATCCACTTTATAAACAGTTTCATGCGAATCGGTCACATACGCGTTACCATCAGCGTCAACGGCAACATCATTGGCAAAATGATGTCCATCAGGATCATCAGCCATCAAGTTGATCATATCCAGCCGCCCGCCTGTGGTAAGGTCATAAATGCCTAAATAAGCGGCTGGTTCCAGAGTGGAGTCAACGAAGGTATTGGCTGTGTTGGCAACGAGCAAGCGATTTCTCTCACCATCTATTTCTAAACCGACAGTGCTGAGGAACTCCTCATCTTCAATAAAGGGAGTAACGGTGCCGTCATCGGCAACAGCATATATCGTGCCTTCACCAAGTGATCCGAGCAGAAAACGGCCGTTTTGCACATCATACTCAATCCCTTCTGGAAAAAGATTGGGCTGAACAACCATAATCATCTCTGGCCCTTCGGACGGGGCGATGGGTTCGGGAACGGCCGTTGGCTCTGGTACAGCCGTTGGTTCTTCGGTCGGAACGGCCGTCGGCTCTGCTGTTGGTTCAGGTGTAGACGTGGGATCGGGAACGGCCGTTGGCTCAGGCTCCTCCGTTGGTGGAACGGCCGTCGGTTGAACAACAGCCGGCTCTTCTGTCGGCTCTTCTGGAGCAGATGCAAGTTCTGCATCCGATGTGCCACCGCAAGCAGCTAACAATAAAAATATCCATACGAGCAATACAGGAACTGTTGTTTTGAATTTCATACCCATCTCCTTGATTCTTAATTATATTGAGCGATTCAGCGAATCGCCCCTACAGAAGAAAATGCGTAGGGGCGACCCGCTGGGTCACCCAACAAGTGTAAAGTTGCAAATGAACCATGTCATAAATTTTATATGAAATCAGTATAGCATAAATCTTTGCTTTAAGGCGATTGATAATCGGCCATTACTTTCCTGCAAAATACAAATGTGCAATCGTTCAATCGTTCTCCTCTTTGCTTCACACAAAACAAATGAACACGCGTTCATAAACAAAAATAGGGCTTGACGTACCCGAACATTCGTGCTAATATCCCAGAATACAAATTCTCATCGTAGGTCAAGTTTGCAAACTTGGCCTACATTTATAAAAGGAAAATCATGGGTACAAAAAATACATCAAAAGAAGCAGCACTGGATAAAACCATCCAATCTATCACCAAACGGTTTGGCGAAGGGGCAATTATGCGGCTCGGCGACGCACACCATATGGATGTTGAATCCATCCCCACAGGATCATTATCAATAGACATCGCTTTAGGCATCGGCGGTATTCCGCGCGGGCGGGTGATTGAAATCTACGGGCCGGAATCATCTGGTAAAACGACACTTTGCCAGCATATCATCGCTGAAGCACAGAAACGGGGCGGTATCTGCGCCTTTATTGACATGGAACACGCGCTCGATCCCGCCTACGCCGCCAAAATCGGCGTAAACGTAGATGATCTATACGTTTCTCAACCCGACACGGGCGAGCAAGCTCTAGAAATCACGGAAGCTCTCATCCGCTCTGGCACGATGGATGTCGTCGTCGTCGATTCCGTCGCCGCCCTCGTCCCCCGTGCAGAAATCGAAGGGGATATGGGGGACAGCCACATGGGGCTGCAAGCGCGGTTGATGTCGCAAGCATTACGGAAGTTATCAGGGGTGATCAAACAGACGAACACGGCCGTTATCTTCACCAATCAATTGCGCCAAAAAATCGGGGTTATGTTCGGCAACCCTGAAACAACGACTGGCGGCAACGCCCTAAAATTCTACGCCTCTGTGCGGCTCGACATTCGCCGTATCAAAGCGATCAAACAGGGCAATGACGTTATCGGAAACCGCACCCGTATCAAAGTCAAAAAGAATAAGGTCGCCCCCCCCTTCACCGAAGCGGAGTTCGACATCATGTACAATCAAGGCATCTCCCTGACTGGGGATGTACTGGATTTGGCAGTACTGCATGAGATTGTGGATAAACGGGGCGCGTATTACCGATACGGTGAAACATTGCTGGGACAAGGGCGCGAAAATTCCAAACAATTCCTAGCCGAACATCCCGCCATGATGGACGAACTCGAATTCCTCATCCGCCGCGAGTGCGGTTTGCCAACTGATGAGTTTGAAACAAATGAAGCTGGGGAAAGTTAAGTAGGGGCGACCCGCTGGGTCGCCCAAAGGCGGGCGCGCAGAATTGCAAAAACAAACCGTGGCAATGCCAGCATCCGCCGCCAACGCCACGGTTCCAAAATAAGACGGTGCAGCCATTCCAGCCCCAGCTTTTGCATCCAGCGCGGGGCGCGGATGGCGTTGCCCGTCACAAAATCAAGTGATGCGCCGATACCGATGGCTACACGCACTGTTTTTAGCCTCTCTTTATTGCGACCAATCCACATATCTTGTTTTGGATTGCCGTAGGCAACATACAAAATATCAGCGCGGCTCTCATTGATCAGCGAAACAATCGTCTCATTCTCCTCAAGTGACGGCGATCCTGCATACGTTCCTGCGATGATGAGAGCGGGGTATTTTTCCTGAAAAATGCGTCCTGCTTGGGCGGCAATTCCTTCTTGTGCGCCCAGTAAAAACAGCCGCCACCCCTTTTCGGCACAATGTTCGGCTAAGTGATAGACCATTTCGGAACCAGGGACGCGCTCGGGAAACGGCCGTCCTATCCATTTTCCCGCCAGCAACAGCCCCACCCCGTCAGGCACACATAAATCAGCATCCCACAACAGTTGCCGAAAGGCGGCATCATCCTGCGCCCGCATGATAAATTCAGGATTAGTAGTGCAAATCTGGTGCAGGCGCGGTTCAGCCGCAAATTGAGCGCATAACGCCATCGTCTCAGCCATCGTCACAGGATGAACAGGAGTGTTAAGTATACTAATAGAATTCATATAAACATTTTAAGTCATCCTCTCCCCATGTGCTATAATCGGGACTTGCAAACTTATAAATTTACAAACTTTTGGCATGGTTTAGATATAGAGAATCTTCCTTTGCATTCTTCCCGCATTGGGTGCCCCTGCGAGTCGCCCTTACAGGGGGGGGATGGTAGGGGCGACCCGCTGGGTCGCCCTAAACCGGCAAAGATTATTTTATGTAGAATGAATTATGTCAAATTTTTTATCACAAGGAGAACAATATGAGTAAACAATGGAATAATCCACCAAAAATGGCAATTGATATGAATAAATCATACACGGCCGTTATCGACACCACACAAGGCGAAATGCGCGTCGAATTGTTTGTTAAAGATGCACCAAACACCGTTAACAACTTTGTCTTTTTGGCAAAAGAAGGGTATTACGATGGCGTAACATTCCACCGCGTCATCCCCAATTTTATGATTCAAGGCGGCGACCCGACAGGCACAGGACGCGGCGGCCCCGGCTACCGTTTCGCTGATGAGTTCAAAGGCAACCCAAACCGTCACGGCACAGGATCATTGTCGATGGCAAATGCCGGCCCAGGCACTAACGGCAGTCAATTCTTCATCACCCACGCGCCGCAGCCACATTTGGACGGCCGTCACACCGTTTTTGGCACAGTAATAGGCGACGGACAAACCATCGTCAACAAAATCAAACAAGGCGACCTGATGAACAGCGTCACCATCATAGAAGAGTAACACAATGAGTAATGAATAATGAGCAATGAGTAATCGGCGGCAGCCGTTCACCATTCATTATTAAACATTCATTATTCATTATTCCCTCCTCTCTCCGTGCGCGTTCTCATGCTCGGCCCCTTCGGGTTACATCCCAACAAAACAATGCAAAGTCGGGCGTTAAGCCTTGCCAAAGCGTTGGTTAAGCGCGGCCACATGGTCAAAATCATCATGCCGCCATGGCAAACCCCTAAACAAGCAGATAAACGATGGCAAGATGACGGCGTAGAGATGCGGTACGTTTCATTGGAAGGGGGGATGCTGTTCACCATTTGGCGCATGTTTCGGGAAGGGGCGGCATGGCAGCCAGATGTGATCCACAGCTTCAAACCCAAAGCGTACAGCGGCCTCACCGCGTGGCTGTTATGGCAATTCAAGCGGCATAAGTTCTGTCTCGTCACCGATACGGATGATTGGGAGGGCTGGGGCGGCTGGAATGATCTTGCGCCGTATTCGACGATACAGAAGCATTTTTTTGCGTGGCAGGAGCGATGGGGAATGACACATTGCCACGCGCTCACCGTTGCCAGTCTGGAATTAGAAAAGATGGCCGTCGCGCACGCGGTTCCCCCTCATAAAATCCATTATCTGCCCAACGGTGCCGGGATCAACATCCATGAGGCTCAACATTCGTCTACACGTTCACACACAGTTTTGCTTTACAGCCGCTTATTTGAGTTTGATACGGAGCGGCTGACGGCCGTTCTCACCAGCATAAAAAAGCAAATCCCCGACCTAATTATCCTCGCCGTCGGCACGGGATTATATGATGAACAAAATGCCCGCTTCCGTCAACAGATCGCGGCAGCGGGATTGCAGGAGAACATCCGCGATGTCGGCTGGGTGGAAGTGGACGCGCTGCCCGCCCTGTTAGCGCAAGCTGACGTGGGGCTGTATTTGATGGATGACAGTTTGCTCAATCGGACAAAATGCCCCGTCAAATTGGCCGATATGATCGCCGTCGGGCTTCCCGTCGTGGGGGAAAATGTCGGGCAGGTGAGCGCATATGTGCGGGATGGGGTGACAGGCTTGCTATGCGAAAGCGGAGATGTGGAAGGGGTGGCAACGGCCGTTACCCATCTTCTCCAAAACCAATTGAAGAGAGCAGAATACGGCCGTGCTGCCCGCCAGCATTATCAAACTCATTTTGAATGGTCACGTATAGCCACGCAATTAGAAATGGTATACCAATAGCCGAGAAATAGCGTCAAAATTTTTTGCCTTATCATTTACTCTGGGTTACGATCACGCCATTCTGTTCTTAGGAATGGGAATCTATTCACCCCTCATTCCTTACCATAAAAACAGGATATACCTATTCATGTATCTTCTCAATAAATCGTGGACAAGAGTTGACAAATTTCATCAGCACTTTATTTTACACGAGTATCATTAGGAAAATTTGTCAAGTCTCCCCAGAATACTGGGAAAATACCTATTCATCGTATAAGGCTATTTCTAAATTTAAATCATCCAAAACTTTGATTGTCATTCCCGCCCCCACCTTCGTGAGGGTAAACTCTTGTAGGCGGGAATCCACTCCTCAAAAACATATGGATTCCCGTCTTCACGTAGCCTGCCCTCACGAAGGTGGGGGAATGACAAACGTATAATTATTTTTCATAAATGGCCTAAGGAGAACAAATGATTTTAGCAAGTATCCACATATCCCCAATACTCTCATTGATACAAGATTCCGCTGATCAATCAGACATTCCATTTTGGCTCATTCCCGTCGTATTCTTCATCGCTTTAGCCATCATTTTTTTGTTGCACATTTTTGAAGAAAACGAAGCCGCCAGCGCATCGCATGACGATCATGGTCATGGCGCAGATGATGCACAGACAGATGCCATAACAGTTGACGACACAGCTTCAGTTGAAGCGGAAGAACCTGTGAGTAAGGATATTCCGACAGAGCCTGCTTCTGACGCTTCGCGCACTGTTGGCGTTGAAGTGGTAGACGAAGATATTGAAGCAGAAATCATTGAGGAAACAGCCGAACTCATCCCCGATAATTTACGCAAAATAGAAGGCATCGGCCCCAAAATATCAGGGGTTTTGAACGATGTCGGCATCTTCACCTTCGCCCAATTAGCTGCCAAAACAGTCGCCGAGCTAGAAAAAATCGTGCGCGAAGACGCGGGCATCCATATCGCCTTCCCCGATACATGGCCGGAACAAGCCGCCTTAGCTGCTACCGGCGAATGGGATGCGTTGGACGTATTGCAGGATGAACTGAAAGGCGGCCGTCGCACAAAATGACAGCAGTAAAATTGTTAATTGTTAATTCTCCATCCTCTGCTCAACTTAGGGCGATTGCAACCTCGCCTTAATTCGTTTTCGTGATCGAAAATCGAAAAAACCGATCACGAAAACGATCACGAGTATCTTCTCAATAAATCGTGGACAAGACTTGACAAATTTCATCAGCACTTTATTTTACACGAGTATCATTAGGAAAATTTGTCAAGTCTCCCCAGAATACGGAGAAGATACGATCACGACAATCATAACGCATAAATTCTCCGCAATTCACATGTTATGTCAATTGCGGAGCTGCTAAAAACGGTGTGAATTTGGAATTCAACAGTGCGATTTGGAGGTTGCAATCGCCCTAATCGCCCTACTGCTCAACTTGACATAGTGTGCGCCCGTGCTACACTGGCAACAGGATGAGCAAGCAAGAAAAGAAGATCAACAAACACTCTTGGAGATATACTGTTGCATCCCGATTCTGGCAGTTCATTAGTCGAATCGGAATGGCGGTTCGTGCCGCCCTCATCCTCATTATTTGGAAGCCCCTCTATATCATCACAACGCCGCTCCGCTGGGGATGGCGATTTTTGGGACGGATGGGCATAGCTCTCCGCACTTTATTGATGTTGCTCCTGCTGGAGCCGATTGGGGAGTTGGCACGGCCGTTACTAAGCAAAATATGGCGGCTTCTTGGCCGAATGGGAGCAGCCCTTCGCACCATCATCCGCTTCTTATGGAAAGGGGTGCGGCTATTTTCATCTAAACTATGGTATCTATGGGGACGGACAGGACTGGCCCTTCGCGCCCTTCTTTCCCTGTTATGGACAGGCGGGCGACAGTTTGCCACCCTCTCATGGCGGCTTCTCACCCATATATGGCGGGGCATTACCGCGCTCTCTATCAGCGTATGGCGATTGCTGGGGCGAATGGGAATCGCTCTCCGCACGCTTCTCGTCATTTATATCATCACTCCCGCAGAATGGGCGTGGCGCATGAGCAAAGGAGCGGTGCAAAGGCGGTGGCAAGCGGGCAAACCAGCCCGTCTTCTGCGCCGCCGCCGTTTTGAATCCCGTTGGATGGTCATACGAGCGCAATGGCGTGTACGCCTCCGTCGTCCGCGCCCACCAGCAACGGCCGTCATCGTCCCCCGCCATCACAGTCACAATCAATACCGCCGCAACCCAGCCCAACGGATGAGATGGGTAACGGCCGTACTCTCCATCAGCATCGTCACCATCGCCAGCTTTGCCACCATCCAAAAGCAGCAGCCGAGCAGCGCGATTGCAGATCGGGATAATCTCTCTCATCTCATCATCGCCACCCCATCCCCCCAGCCGCCGACACCGCTCCCCAGCCCGACTGTTCCCGTCCGCCTCACCCCATGGCCGACCCCTGACCCGTTCAACAAAGGGGGGACACTCGCCTTTGACCAGCGATACAAGGGCAACGGCGACATTTTCGCCCTCTCTTTTGGACAATCATACCCCACGCGGCTGACCAGCCACGCGGCTGATGATCGTCAGCCCGCGTGGGCATCTGACGGGCAATCCATCGCCTTCGCCTCGCAACGGGATGAAAATTGGGAGCTATATATTTACGACCTCAATTTAGGCACATTGACCCGCCTGACCAACGACCCCGCTTACGATGGCAACCCAGCGTGGTCACCCGATGGGGAATGGATCGTTTATGACAGTTACCACCAAAATAACATGGACATTTATGTCATCAAAGCGGATGGTAGCGAAGGGCCGTATCGGTTAACAGAAAATGCGGCCTTGGATTATGAGCCTGCGTGGTCACCAAACGGCCGTTTTCTCTCATTCGTCTCCCACCGCAACGGCAGCCCCGATCTATTTATTATGCCGCTCGATTCTGTTTCTGATGGGACGGCCGTGAATGTCACCAACTCCCCCGCCATCGCCGAAAAATCGCCCGCCTTCTCGCCCGACGGCCTCTATTTAGCCTATAGCGAAGCGAGCAGCAGCGTGCCGATGCTGCACGCCATCCCGCTTGACGGCGGAGTCAACGCGGCTGGGGCATCCCGCAATTTGGGACAGCAAGGGGAGCGGCCAGTCTGGTCACCCGACAGCCAAACGATATTGGCCGTATACGAACAGGGCAGCACAAATTATCTCATCGGCGGCAGTATCAATGCGTGGGGGATTGCGCCTCAGTTGTACGCAGGCGCGGGCGATTTGGGCAAAATTTCGTGGTCGGCCGTCAGCATGTCGCCCGATTTGATCGAGCATCTTCGCCCCGTAGATGATCCCAAACCAGATATTCCGCTCTTCACAGAGACGATCAGTAACACAAAATCGGGCAGCCCGCCCGTCACCTTATCCGAACTGCCCATCAACGCCCCCGCCCCCTACCTCAGCGATGAGGTTGACCAATCTTTCCTCGCCCTGCGCCAACGGGTGATGGACGAGGCTGGATGGGATTTCTTGGGGCGGCTGGACGGGATGTTTGAGCCGTTGGAAAGTGGCAGTCCGCCGGGAATAGATACGCAATCGTGGAATAAAGCGGGACGCGCGTTCGATATATACGCCCGTGCAGTGATGCGGTTTGATCCTCAAGTTGAGGTGGTGATGGACGAGCATGACGGCCGTACATATTGGCGCATCTATCTGCGTGCCGACGCGCAGGATGGCACGCAAGGAGAGCCGTTATACGCTGTCCCGTGGGATTTCCAAGCCCGTTATGGGGATGAGCCGACATTTTATGAGCAGGGCGGCAAGTTAAAGGATGAAATTCCGAGCGGCTATTATGTTGATTTTACCCAATTGGCGGCTGATTATGGATGGACGGCCGTTCCTTCTCAAGAAAATTGGCGTTCCTACTTCCCCGCCATCCGCTTTTGGCATTTTGAAAATCGCGGCGGACTCAACTGGGAAGAGGGGATGCTGCGAATTTATAGCAAACAAGAGATGGAAATAATGAATACTGAATAACGCATTATTAATACTTAGGAACGGGAATTTAATAACTGTCCCATTTGGTAAACGATCAGCCCCCCACCCTAACCCTCCCCCGAAAGGGGAGGGAACTTGCTCCCTCTCCCTTTGGGAGAGGGCTGGGGTGAGGGGGAGTGACCAAAACCCCCATTTAATACACTAATTGAAATCA
>WFSA01000178.1 GCA_015486215.1 Anaerolineae bacterium
CGCCCTTCCGACATGTGGATTGCAAAACGAGCGCAGGATTATAGCCCGTTATGAGAACCTATCAACACGCAAAAAGTGTTCTGTTAGAAAGGTGTTTGTTTTTTAGCGATGGATTATTGACGAATAACGGCCGTCTTAAATTCAACGGCACTGTTTTCACCATTCTTGATGAGTTCGTGTTATAGTTCATTGAATTATTTACAATCGCACAACACGGCCGTTTCCCCCCTCAGCCGTATCCCTTGCACCACAATCAGCCCCACCTGCTCCGCTCTGTCTACACAGCAAAAAAAGATGCCCGTACCATCGCCATCTCATCCTCATATTCCCGCGCAGTCAGGGAAGCAAAGATCGCCCTCTCGGCAGTACACTGCCCGACCAGAAATGGCTTCAAACCGTAGAATTGGCGAAGCACCGTTGAGCGTGATGAGGTCAATGTTATCATGATGCAATGTCTCTTGGAGACGCATATGCAGCGTAAGCAGATCATCTAATGGCGGTTTCTTTTGCCACAGTACACCTACATCTATATCAGATGTTGGGCGAATAACCCCATCCTGTGCCGAACCAAATACCCACGCGGCAATAATGGTGGGGAAAGAGGAAAACGCTGTTTCAAGAGCGTCCCAATCCGAGTCATTGATCTGCCTATGTCGCGGACATACGCCAACACCTTATTGCGAAACTGTTCAAAATCTGGCATACGACGATTAACCATATTTACTAAAATGTCTATATCCACACGTTCATAACGATGGACAATGAAGTTGCGAAACTGAACCATCTTTCCATATGGCTCATCATTTGACAAAACACCCATTTGCACACAAATAGAAACGGCCTTACGCTCTGTCGTTGCTGGTGTGCGCCCATCTAGCGAGATTAAGCGTTGACAAACATCAATGACGATCTCAACTAATACTTGTAAATTCCGCTCAATAGCCCGTCGAGTACGCCACTCACCCTCTAATTGTGCAACCGACACCAATCCCAGTGACTTTAATTCGGCCAGCACTTGTTCCAATGCTTCCAGTTTATGCAGAACGACACCGCTGATCATGATAGCTCTTTCGCTTTCATATTACAACCGCACAACACGGCCGTTTTCCCCCCCAACCGTATTTCTTGTATCCACAATCAACCCCGCATGTTCCGCCACCCACGCCCAATCATAAACCGTATGATTGGTGATGACGATGACACAATCTGCCGTCCGCAGGGTGCTTTCCGTCAATTCCACCGACACATATTCCAGCCCTTCAGCGCGTAAATCAGCCACATACGGATCGTGGTAGCTGATGTTCGCCCCCTGTTGTTGCAACAGATGGATCACATCTAACGCGGGACTTTCGCGCACATCACCCACATTTGGCTTGTATGCCACCCCTAAAATCAAGATATTACTGCCATTGACCGCTTTTTTGTCCTCATTCAACGCGCTGGCCGCTTTTTGCACCACATATGCAGGCATATCAGCGTTAATTTCGCTCGCCAGTTCGATGAAGCGGGCGTTGTAATTTAAGGTTTTCAGCTTCCAGCTTAGGTAATGGGGATCAAGCGGGATGCAATGACCGCCCACACCCGGTCCAGGTGTAAACTTCATAAATCCATACGGCTTTGTTGCCGCCGCGTCCACAATTTCCCACACATTTAACCCCAACTTGTTGCACATGACGGCGACTTCATTGACCAGCCCGATGTTGACGGCGCGGAATGTGTTTTCTAGCAACTTCACCATTTCGGCCGCGCCTGTGCTGGATACGGGGATGGGCTCTTTGACGATGGTGCCGTATAACGCCAACGATACTTCTAGGCAAGATGGCGTTACCCCGCCGATAACTTTTGGCGTTGTCCACACATTATAATCGGTGCGGCCGGGATCGATGCGTTCGGGTGAGAAGGCGAGGAAGAAATCTTCGCCAACAACATCACCATTGCTACTCAAACGCGGCAAGATAATTTCTTCCGTCGTGCCGGGGTAGGTGGTGCTTTCCAGCACGATTAGTTTGCCCGTGCCGCCATGCTTGGCGATGTGGTCAGCGGCGTAGATGATGTAAGAGATGTCGGGGTCTTTGGTTTTGCGTAACGGGGTTGGCACGCAGATGGAGATGGCATCAACATCGGCTAACTCAGCGTAATCGTTGCTGGCGCGGATGAGACCTTGTTTGATTAACGGCCGTAAAACCCCATCCGCCACATCTTCAATATAACTGCTACCGCTATTCAACGCAGAAACTTTGTTTTCGTCTACGTCAATGCCTAGCACATGGAATCCTTTTTGGGCAAGGGCGACCGCTAATGGCAAGCCAACATACCCCATGCCGACGATGCCGATCACTGCTTCGTGTGAAGCTATTTTAGCTAATAACTGCTCTTTAAGTGTCATAGTTTTTGTACTCTATAGGTATGCTCCGCCCTTTCGACAATATTGTCTACTTAAATGAAAGAGTATAGGCAATACAAACATAAATTTATACCCGTATTGACATCTTTACATGATCAATTGTATCTTCTCCATAAATCGTGGACAAGACTTGACAAATTTCATCAGCACTTTATTTTACACGAGTATCATTAGGGAAATTTGTCAACTCTCCCCAGAATACTGAGAAGATACGATCAATTCATTTTTATGATCGCGTCCGCATCCAGCCGTATAGGCTGGGGGTAATTGCTTAAAAAGGAGAGCAATACTTGTACACGATCTTTTCCTGTGAGGTGGGTATCAAAAATAGCTTCGTACCCTGTGAACGATCCGTTAACGATGCGGATTATATCTCCTTTTTTGAATTTATGTAGTGGAGATAGGGATTGTTGTTTGGCGGTGACATGCTCCTTGATCTGTTTAATTAACGATTCAGGGACGACGGTGGGAACATCGCCATAGGTGACAAGCCTATGGCTGCCGGGTATCCAAGAGAGCGCGTCAGCTCCTATTTCGGTAAGGTTGACACGGGTGAAAAGGTAGCCGGGGAAAAACGGCCGTTCCTTTCGAGAGCGTGGGTTTTTTGGTTTCACCTGCAGGTGCGGGTAGTAGGCGATGATGTCGCGGGAGAGCAGTTGTTCGTAGACCGCACGTTCTTTGTGCGGTTTTACATGTAGTGCATACCAATGAAGTCCGTCTTCAACCATGTTTCACCCGTTTCGCAAAAGATGGCGAATGAAGCCGTAAACGGCCGTTCCGATCCCCACCATCATTAAAAATAGAGGCCATCCATTGTGAATGGCCGTTAAAATGTGCCATTGCCCGACAAACCCAGCCGTCAATGGAAAACCGAGTAACGTCAAGCCGCCATAGGCGAACAGTCCCGTCGCCGTTTTTTTGAAGTGAGACACAGTTGCCGAATGCAGCCCGACAGTTGCAAATAGTAAACCGGCAAAACGGCCGATATGTACCCAGACGGCCGTTTCCAATGCAAGCGGCAACGAGAATCCCCAAGCCATGATCCCTATGCTGACGAGCAGTAAACTGCCCAGCATCTCTTTAGATGATGAGCGGGGGGAGAGTGCGGTAAGACCGCCGAGCAGCGCGGTTATCCCGCCGCCCCAGCGCAGCTCATTGATGAAAATAGGCGTGTTCAATAATGCTGATTGCTCTTGCAGAAGCGACAGCAAAACGACCGTTATTCCCAATTGCCCAATGGCGAATAGATAAACGGCCGTTAATGACGACATCTCTCGCATAAGCGGGCGTACCCATGCAATGAACGGAAACGCGGCTGACAAAACGGCCGTCGCTAACAGCAGCAGCCATAAACTTGTCGTGCCAGCACCCATCGTGCCGACTAAGAGCAGTGCAGGCATAGCAATTACGCCGACCAGTAAGTAACGGGCGGCCGCATTGTCGGCATCCTCATCATTTTGAGCGATGGCGGCAAGCGTAGCAAAGGTTAGAAGCAGAAAAAGCGGGGCGAACTGTTTTGAATGTACGGTGATGGCGGCGGCTGTGGGCGAAAAAGCGAGCAGTCCAAGCGGGACGAATGCTCTTTCTGTTTCAATTACGCTAGAAAGGGCGAAAAGTATTGCTGTGCCAGCTAACATCAGGGTGAACATTGTGCGATGCTCTTCCGTCAGGGCAAACGGCCGTTTCCACATAATCCATGCCTCGTTCTCCGATATTCGCATAGCGAGTATCAGGGCCAGCGTGAACAATGTGCCGCCAATCGCTGTCACCCGTTGCCAGCGTGAAAGCAATGCCAAACCAGCCCCGCCGATGAGCGGGGCGATAAGCAGCAATTGTATAGTCGTCCAATCTACCATAAGTCAGTTCAGCTTATTCCATCTGCGTTTATCTGTGTGATCTGTGTCCAAATCATTGGCGGCTTGCCGTGTCTGCATCAAATAGGAGACGGATAGCGCGATGCCAAAATTTACAGCGGCCAGCAAAATCAAAACGGCCGTTTCCTGTTCCATCATACTATAAATCAGTTCAAACCCTGTTAGAAAAGTAAGGATGCCGATTCCCGTTCGCAATGGATCGGATGGCAGAGCTATTGCCAGCGTTCCTAATCCGATCAATGCGTAGATGGCTAAGCTGAAATGGGGCATGGCCGCGGGCATGAGGGGGGTAACGGCCGTTTTTCCGGCCAATAGCTGCACAACAATTACCATTCCCACCGTCAGCCCGATGCGTAAAAGAGTTGTTCCCGGCAATCTTTGCCCGCGCACGGTGATGAACTGCTCATGATCCGCACTGCCGCTTGCCTTGTTCCAATTTACCTGTCTGGCACTGATGTATAAGATGAGCGTGATGAACCAGCCCGTCAATAGTTTGATAACCATCAAGCGCGGAGCGAGAACGTCTGCAAAAAGCAAGCTGGCGAAGAAAGTTTGGGCGGCTAATGCGGACAGCATCATCCGCCAATCGGGGATGACAAGGATGATAACGGCCGTTAATAAAACGGCCGCCGCCGCCAACTCTCCACGCAGGAAAGAAAATCGTGTCAGCCATTCAAAAATCGTCGGAAAATTCATAATCAGGGATCGGGACTCGGCAATATGCGTCAACCTCTATCTCTACACTCTATCTCTATCTCACTGCATGAGCAGGATGAGCAAGCCGATGGCTAACAGCCATAGCAGCCCTGTTTTGCCTTCTAAGATGTTGACCGCTTCGTCAACTGCATTTAAGACGGCCGTTACTATCCATCCCCCATCGCGCACGCTGCTTTTCACCTTGTCCGTCGGTGCAAACGCTTGGGCGATGGTAGCTGGCAGTTCAATCAACCATGCTGGTTTCGTTCCCATATAATAGAAGAGTGCGCCGCCGCCGGCAAAGGAAATGAGTATAATAAGCAAACTGCTAATGCCCGCCTCCATCCACGCGCTCACCTGAAAAGAGAACAATCCTGCCGCTAATAAGCCTCTGCCAATATCATCCCAGCCGATAGTGATGGGGGTGTTGCTGTTCGAGACGGGAGCGGTTTCATCTTCATTGCTTGGGCGCAGAGCGGCATCAAGTAGAGCGGCGATTAAGAGCAGGTGCAATAGGGCGGTGATGATGATGAGCAGGTAATTTCCATTGGTTAGCCACGCTCCGTATAAGGTTGTCTGCCCTGTGAAGCCGAGCATAGGTACGCCAATGAATGCCATGATGGCAAATATAAAGGGCATTTTGTGCCGTGTGTTGGGTTTTGAATGCTCTATGGCGATGCTCAATAAGGGGGCGGCCAGCACGAGCAGACGAATGTCGGCCAAAACGGCCGTCGTTGTCCCCCAAACGGCCGTCTGCCCCAACATGGCCGCTATCGCCAATCTGATTCCTGCTTGTTTTGCATCTGCATCGGGCGACCACGCTTTATACACCGCATAAAGCAAGCCGATCATCGCCAATAGCGTGAATAGGGTGGGGGACGCGCCTGTTCCCGCCAATCGTGCCAAAATCACCCCGCCGATCAATGTAGAAACGGCCGTTTCCCAAGAGCGTTTCACTCCTTCAAAAGTCGCCCACTCTATCCGTTTTTGTACGCCAATCAAGATAAATGCCGCCGTAAACAACAGCGTCACCGCTTGCGGGGAGTTGACTTGTTCCCAATGAACGGGAGCGAGGATGGCCGCACCCCACAATAAGGTGTAAATGATGGCAAAGCGGCCAATGATCGACGTTGGATTAAGCTCTTTTTTGTCTCTTATCCAAAAAATGCGGGAGAGAGAGACGAACATGAACAGCGTCCAGCCTGTCAATAAACTTTGAGGTGAGTCGGCAAAGAGGGCTGGCAGGGCGGCGAAGGAAGTCAGCCAAAGGGGGAGAAATGCGAGGGGAATGGATGGGGTGTCAACGGCCGTTTCTCCTATTTGCGGCAGCATAATCAAGGTAACGCCGACCATCAGCAATAACAAAATGCCGCCCAAAAGCAAAGAAACCCCGTCTCCTTGCCCAACCCATGCGATAAACCCAATGTCCATTTAGCAATTAGCACTTACCAATTAGCAATTGGCAAGTGACAATAAAAAGGACACGGTTACAACCGTGTCCTTTCAAACCAACCCTCTATCTCTACCCTCTATCTCTACCCTCTATCTAATTCTCATCTCCCTCACGCGCTTTTTCGGCTGCCGCCACAAGCTCGTCCTGTATATATTTTGGCACACGGCCGTAACGCAAAAACTCCATCGTAAACACACCGCGCCCTTGAGTCATTGACCGCAAATCGGCCGTATATGATTGAATCTCAGCCAACGGCACTTCCGTTTTTACGATACTTTTTGTTCCCTCTTGATCCATCCCTTGAATGCTTGCCCGACGGGTATTCATATCACCCAAAATATCGCCCATGTAATCAAAGGGGACGGTAATATCCAATTTGTAAATTGGTTCCAGCATAGCAGGAGCCGCTTTCATCATCGCCCGCTTCAACCCTTCACGTCCGGCCGTTTGGAAAGCAATTTCCTTAGAATCAACAGGATGTTCCTTCCCATCATAAATAATTGCCTTCACGCCGACGATTTCATAGCCGCCTAATGGGCCAGCCATCAACGCTTGCCGACACCCTTTTTCTGTCGCCGACACAAATGGAGCCGAGACCGATCCACCAAAAATTTCAGACTCAAATTGGAACTCTTGATCGCCGGGTATCGGCTCCAAACGGAGGAAGACACGGGCGTATTGTCCCGCACCGCCTGTCTGTTTCTTATGCGTATACTCGGCTGAGGCGGTTTTGGTGATCGTCTCCCGATACGGCACACGCGGCACCGTTGTCGTGATATTGACCCCAAATTTGGATTTTGCTTTTTTCACCGCGATGGCAAGATGGGTTGTTCCCATCCCTTTCATGATCGTTTCATGCGTCGCCTTTTCGGTGTACCATGACAATGTAGAATCCTCAGCGACCAACCGATTGAGCGATTGGCTCAACTTCGCCACATCCGATTGGGCGACGGGGTGAATGGCGACGGAGGCAATTGGATTTGGCTGAACGATCGGGGGTAAAGTCAACTGCGCATTACGTTCAGCGAGGGTGTTATTAGTGCTGGAGTCGCCTAATTTGACGACTGCACCGATGTCGCCCGCATGTAATTTGCTAACATCATTCTGCTCTTTACCGCGTAAAATCTGCAAACTGCCAATGCGGACTTCGCTATCTTGCTGCACATTCCATATACGGGTGTTTGATTGCATCACGCCGCCATAAATGCGGAGATAGCTGGTTTTGCCGTAGGGGTCTTCGCGTGTTTTGAAGATGAACACACTGAGCGGAGAGTCGTCAGAGACGGTGTAGGCAATATCATTCCCGTCAGCATCAACAGCGTTATATTCGCCAGCTTGCTCGGGTGAGGGGAAGAGGCGGATCATCGCATTCATAGCTGGAACAGTGGCGATCCCTGCCAATGGTGCACAATAAATAACAGGAGTCCAATCCCCATGCTGCATGGCGAGCCGCAAACCGCGCACAATATCTTCGTCAGACAGTTCAAACTCCTCAAAATACTTTTCCATCAACGCATCATCCCCTTCGGCGGCGGCTTCAATCATAGCCATACGCGCTTCTTCGGCCGCGTCAACTAAATCCTCAGGGATGGGGGCGCGTTCGTCATTAGCACCAAGCCGTGCTTCCATAGAAAAGAGGTCTACAACACCTTTAAATGTTTCTCCTTCACCGATGGGCAATTGCAATGGGATGAAGTTGCCGTCTAAGTTTTCGACAATGCTGTTATACGCGCGTTGAGCGCGAACATTATCACGATCCATCTTGCTGATGACAACGACGCGGGGGATATTTCGGTTCTTGGTTTCCTGCCACACAATTTCAGTACCAACCTCTACGCCTGATACTGCCTCAACAAAAACCATCGCTCCCTCAGCCACATGGAGGGCGGCGTTGACTTCGCCGATAAAATCAACGTAGCCGGGTGTATCCAGCACATTGATCTTATGTCCTTTCCATTCAACAGGGGCTATGGCGGTGGCGATGGAGCCGTTGCGGGCGATTTCCTCTTCTTCAAAGTCCATCACGGTGTTGCCTTGCTGTACATTGCCCATGCGGTTGATAACACCGGTGCTGAATAACATCCGTTCGGCGAATGTTGTTTTTCCAGCACCGTTATGTGAAACGAGAGCGATATTACGAATTTTGTCGGTTGTATATTCTTTCATTTTTTATTGAACCTCTTTTGTTGAGAATTGGTGGGGAATGGATATGTCAAGAATTGAAAACAGGGGAGTGTGACAAGGCACGGGAAGAGAGCAGATAGGTTTCAATCTGTGCATAAATAATAAAAATGGCACTGTGGTTGAAAATTTAGTCACTTGGTGAATAGAGTTGCTTCAATTCTTTTTAATTTCTATAGGTATTTGACTAGTATCTTCTCAATAAATCGTGGACAAGAGTTGACAAATTTCGTCAGCACTTTATTTTACACGAGTATCATTAGGAAAATTTGTCAAGTCTCCCCAGAATATTGAGAAGATACTTTGACTACATTAAATAGTAACATCTCAATAAATTGGGGCAAAGACTTGACAGGTTTCATAAGAGTCTCGCGTTTTACACGAGAGTATTATAGAAAACCTGTCAAGTCTCCCCGAAATTTTGAGAAGATACATTAAATAGCCAAAAAGACCGGCGTTGATTTTAATCGAAAGGGGGGGGGTTGTCAAAGTGCGGATAAATTATAGGACGATTGCGACTTCCAAAATTGGACGTTAATTGGACAGATGAACACAGATTTTATTTGTGTTTATCCTGCGTTCTATTCTTTTTTACGAATTGCAGTATTTTCTCAATAAATTGTGGACAAGAGTTGACAAATTTCATCAGCACTTTATTTTACACGAGTATCATTAGGAAAATTTGTCAAGTCTCCCCAGAATACTGAGAAGATACGAATTGCAAAGCAAAACTTTGAAGGAATATGTGTGTATCGGGAATTGGGCTTCTTGCGAGAAGCCCTAAGGGAACACTCGTTTTTAACTTTGGCGTTTTACCCTCACCCCAGCCCTCTCCCAAAG
>WFSA01000179.1 GCA_015486215.1 Anaerolineae bacterium
ACCAGATAGGTATCGGGAATTGGAATTCCCGATACCTATCTGGTGGAGCGTTGCGGGAATTCCGATTCCCGCAACAAATAACATACAAGGACTTCCGCCAGCGTGTACTAGGCAAGTGCCAGTCACCTAAATTGTGCCACAAAGTTATATGCCGCTGCTGCTTTATCGTCGGCAGCATCCACCGCTTTGATGAGAGCCGAGCCGACAATGACACCATCAGCCAATTGACCGACCTGTGCTGCTTGCTCAGGAGTGGAAATGCCAAAGCCGACGGCTGACCGTCCCTCTCCTGCGGCGTGAACGCGGGCGGCAAAGTCGGCTAGATCGGACGCAACATTGCGCCTTGCCCCCGTCACCCCCATCACCGACACCAAATAGGTGAACCCGCTTGACAATTTCACCGCTATTTTGATCCGTTCGGGCGGGCTATTGGGCGCGACGAGGAAAATTGTCGCCATGTTGTGCCGCCGACAATGGAAAATGAGTTCGGCCGCTTCATCCATCGGCAAATCGGGGATGATGAAGCCGTCGGCACCCGCTTTGGCGGCATCGGCGACGAATCGTTTTATCCCGTAGGCCATGATTGGATTGATATATCCCATCAGCAAAAAGGGGATGTGGATATTGCGGGCGCGAAGGGCGGCAACGGCCGTTAAGCATTTCTCCACCGTCATTCCATTTTCTAGCGCAACTTGCGTACTGTGCTGGATGGTAGGGCCGTCAGCCAACGGATCGGAGAAGGGTATGCCCAACTCCATCATATCGGCTCCAGCCGCCGCGCACGCTTCGACGACTGCTAACGATTCATCATAATCGGGGTAGCCGAGCGTGAAATAGGGCATGAATAACGGCCGTTTGATGACAGAATCCTCATTTGCAAATGCCGCCTCAATCCGTTCCACACCATTCATTTTATCCATACTGTTTTTCATCACGCCTCCCCTCCCGCCCCATTTTCTAACTGTTTGATAACCGTGTCTAAATCCTTATCCCCCCGCCCCGATAAATTGATAAGAATAACATGATCTTTGGGCAAAGATGGGGCGCGTTTCACCGCTTCGGCGATGGCGTGCGAGGATTCTAGGGCGGGAATGATTCCCTCTAGCTCGCAGAGAAGTTGGAAGGCGGCTAACGCTTCATCGTCGGTCGCATAGGTGTATTGCGCCCGTTCTAATTCACGCAAAAAGGTATGTTCGGGGCCGATGGCAGCGTAATCCAGCCCCGCACTGACGCTGTGGGTGAGGGCGATTTGACCGTCAACATTTTGCATGACATAGGTGTAACAGCCGTGTAAAACGCCCGGTCGCCCCACTTCTGGATCGGCAAAACGAGCCGCGTGCTTACCGTCCACGATGCCCATCCCGCCCGCCTCCACACCGATCAACTCCACATTCTCATCAGCCAAAAATTCGTGGAAGATGCCGATGGCGTTGGAGCCGCCGCCGACACAAGCGATCACCGTATCGGGCAAGCCATGAACGCCCAGCATCTGCTCCCGCGCCTCTACGCCGATAATAGCTTGAAAATCACGCACCATCGTCGGGTACGGATGGGGGCCAAGCGCAGAGCCGAGCAGATAGTAGCTCTCATCCACCGTCGCCACCCAGTCGCGGATCGCTTCGTTAATCGCATCTTTGAGCGTGGCTGAACCGCTGTCCACGCCGCGCACCTCTGCGCCCAGCAGCCGCATCCGAAAGACATTTGGCTCTTGTCGCGCCATGTCCACCGTCCCCATATAGACGACGCAATCAAGACCGAGCAGGGCGCAGGCGGTCGCTGTCGCCACGCCGTGCTGTCCCGCGCCCGTCTCGGCGATGATGCGCTGTTTGCCCATCCGTTTGGCGAGCAGTGCCTGCCCCAGCGCGTTATTGATTTTATGTGCGCCTGAATGGGCTAAATCTTCCCGCTTGAGATAAATTTGTGCTCCGCCGAGATGTTCTGTCAACCGTTTGGCGTGGGTGAGCGGGGTTGGGCGGCCAACGTAGCTGTGCAACAGCCCAAATAGTTGATGCTGAAAGCTGTCATCTTCGATAGCGGCGATATACGCCGCTTCTAATTCGTTCAAGGCGGGGACGAGCGTCTCTGGTACAAATGCGCCGCCGTATGCGCCAAATTTATTCGGTAATGTATCCATATAATCCAAACTCCACTTTACAAGGCACCGATTGAAATCGGTGTCTGTTATGGGAAAGTGCGCTAATGATTCGTGCAAACCTGCAAACTTGCAAACGCGTTCACCTGCCCGCTTCTCTTGCCGCTTCAATAAACGCTTTCATCTTGGCCGCATCTTTGATGCCAGGGGCAGATTCTACGCCAGAGGCGACATCTACGCCCCATGGGTGGACTTGGGCAACGGCCGTTGCTACATTTTCGGCCGTCAATCCGCCAGCGAGCAGAATGGGGGTGCGGGCGGCGATTGTTTTTGCCAATTTCCAATCGCCAACGGTGCCAGAGCCGCCGTACTCGTCAGGACGGTACGCATCAATCAGAAAGGCGGGCGGCGGGCGATGGGGTAAGGCGGCGATTTGGGCTTCTGCTTCTGATGGGGATGACGGCCGTATTGCCCGAAAGGCTGCCGCGCCCAGTTCAGCCAGCATGGATGACGGCTCGTCGCCGTGCAATTGTGCCAAATGCAAGCCGCATTGCTCCATAATTGCCCTTATTTCATCAACGGGGCTGTTGACGAACACGCCGACCCACGCTGCCCGTGCGCCCTGCGCTTCCATCTCCGCGATCAATGCCGCACACGCCGATGGGGTGATGTAGCGTTTGCTAGGCGGGTAGAAATTGAAGCCGAGCATGTCGGTGCTGAGGGAAACGGCCGTTAATCCATCTTCCACAGTGGTGATACCGCAAATTTTTATTTTCATGCGTAAACTGTACACTGATTTTGCAGATAAACATAGACAAAAAGATTAAAATCAGTGAAATCAGCGTGATCAGCGTCCAATCCCAAAACAAGATCAACTCAATTTTCTGTAGCGCAATTTTGTAAAATTGCACAGTCAATTTTATAAAATTGACCTACGATAATTATCAGAGAACTTCCGCCAGCGTGTACTAGTACACGCTGGCGGAAGTCTTTGTATCTTATTTGTTGCGGGAATCAGAATTCCCGCAACTCCCATCAGATAGGTATCGGGAATTCCGATTCCCGATACAGGCGGCGTATATCATCTAAGAACTTAGGCCAAGCAATACTAGTTATTCGCGCACCCTGCTTGGAAAGCCAGCCCCTTTTTGCTATACTCTCACTCTCATTCATCTATCATCAGATTTTCCCCAATTATCCCAGCAGTTAGAGTTATTGAGCGACAACCTATGAACGATTCACCTTCAACACAGCCCCCACCACCCCGCACCGCAAATAAGCAGAAAATTAGGCAAAGAAAAATAAAGGCAACTTTGGAAGGATTTTTGTATTTATTTCCTTCCCTTTTAATTCTAACTATTTTCGTCTACATTCCTATTGTCACCTCATTCCAAATGAGCTTGACCCGCGTTGCCCCCTTTGGCAGCAAGACAATTGATGTCGGCATCGGCAACTATACCCGCCTGCTTGCCGACTCCGACTATTTATACACAATCAAGGTAACACTTATTTTCACCCTTATTATTGTCTTTGCTGGTGTTGCCCTTGCCGTATTTTTAGCAATTGCACTCTCCTATCCCTTAGATCATCTATCGTGGTTCCATCGTCTGCTTATTTTTGTCCCCATTGTCATCAGCAGCGCGGTCACAGGAGTATTGTTTCGTTGGATTTATCACCCTGTCATCGGCTATCTAAATTATGCGTTATTGCAATTCGGCATTGATGGGCCTAATTGGCTTAACTCGAAGGAGTGGGCGTTAATCGCTGTAGCGATGGCTGTCATTTGGCGACAGCTTGGGTTTAATGTCATCATCGCCTTAGCTGGCGTACAAAATATAGATGGGACGTATTATGAAGCGGCCAAAGTAGATGGAGCCAACACATGGCATCGCATCCGCCATATCACCCTTCCGCTCCTCTCGCCTACCCTATTTTTCCTCTTCATCATCAACTTCATCAACTCCCTGCAAGTATTTGGCGAGATCAATATCCTCACCGAAGGCGGGCCGGGCGGTGCAACAACGACGATGTTGTACTCCATCTATTATGATGCGTTCGTCGGCACGCCATTTCGTGGATACGCCTCCGCACAGGCTTATCTATTATTCGTTCTAATTTTGCTTATTTCATTCGTTCAATTTAAGTGGGCAGGAAAGAAGGTGCATTACCAATGAGTTTAACAATAAAGACAAAACCTCGTATTAAAAAGAATGATTTACTGATGCACATTTTGCTTATTAGCATCGGCTTATTTGTCTCATTTCCCATTATTCTTGCTATTTTGACTAGCTTCAAATTGCCGTCTGATGTGACAAATTATCCGCCTACGCTGCTGCCAGAGGTCTGGACAGTAGAAAATTATGTAACAGCGTGGACATCGACCCCATTTTGGCGATTTTTTGCCAATAGTATCATCCAAACAGGGGTGATTGTTTTCTTTCAGGTATTGCTCAGCGTGATGGCGGCGTATGCGTTCTCTGTTTTGGAATTTCCTGGCCGTGATCTGTTTTTCTACCTGATCATCGGCAGTTTGATGGTTCCCTTCCAATTGACATTTATCCCTAATTTCGTTCGTATCAGCCAATGGGGGTGGGCGAATACGTATATGGGATTGACTGTGCCATTCTTAGCCAGCGCGTTCGGCATATTTTTGTTGCGGCAATTTTTCCTGACTATTCCCAAAGAGCTGCATGATTCGGCAAAGATTGACGGGGCGGGGAATTGGCGATTTTTATGGCAGATTTTAGTCCCTTTGAGCAAAGGGTCTATCAGCGCGTTCTCTATTTTTGCCTTTTTAAGCGCGTGGAGCCAATATCTGTGGCCGTTGATCATCACCAATGATGAAACTATGCGTACTATTCAAATCGCTGTCCGCTTTTTCTTGTTTGACCAAGAGCGCGGGGCAGATTGGGGGGCGGTGATGGCATCGGCCGTTATCGCTTTGTTGCCGACATTGGCACTTTTCCTGATCGCTCAACGGCAATTAGTCAAGGGGATTGCGATGACGGGGTTGAAGGGGTAGTAGGTCAAGTTTGCAAACTTGACCTACAGGTATAATGACTCCGATTTATAGAATATGAGTGGGCTGAAAATTTGTTTGTAACGGCCGTTAAGCCGCTATAATTGGGAAATCTTCACTGGATATTGTATGCAGTGAAGAAACCCGTACTCTGTTTACGCTTGCCGCAAACAGCGGTAAGTAAATTATATTGAAGTAAGAAGTAAGTAGTAAGGAGAAATGAAAATGAAGAAAATGTTCAAACTTATGATTTTGATGTTGATATTGGCCTTGTCTTTAGCCGCATGTGGTGGTGATACAGCCAAAGAACCAGTCGAAGAAGCCGCTGTAGAAGAAGTTGCTGTAGAAGAAGTCGAAGAAGAAGCCGTTGAAGAGGTTGAAGAAGAAGCTACCCCAGAGGAAGCCGCTCCAGAAGAGGAAGCTGCTCCAGAAGAAGAAGCTGCTCCAGAGGAAGAAGAAGCGATGGCCGAAGCTGTTGAGATCGCTTTCTGGCACGCGATGGGCGGCGAGTTGGGCGTAGTTGTAGATGAGTTAGTTGCTCGCTACAATGACAGCCAAGATGCCGTACATGTTACCGCCACCTATCAAGGTAGCTACGATGATACCTACAACGCCCTGTTGGCCGCTTTTGATACTGGCACAGAGCCAAACATCACCCAGAACTTTGATCTTGCTTCACAAACAATGTTCGACACCGGCCGTTTGGTCCCCGCGTACGAATTGATGGCTGCTGATGGCTTTGATGACAGCATCTTTGTTCCCGCTGTAAAAGATTACTATTCCGACCAAGACGGTATGGTTGCGATGGCTTTCAATAGCAGCACCCCCATCCTCTATTACAATGTTGATATGTTTGAAGAACTCGGCCTTGATGCCCCTTCCCAAGACATGACATTCAGCGAGTTCACCGCTCTTTGTGACGAAATCCAAGCTGGCGGCACAGAGTATTGTGTCACCTTTGGACAAGTTGGCTGGTACTTTGAGCAAATTCTCGCCAATAGTGGCGGCTTGTATTTCAATAACGACAACGGCCGTACCGCCCGCGCCTCCGAAGCTGTGTTCAACGAAGGGCAAGGTGTTGAAGTATTCACATTCCTCTCTGGTTTGTTTGCTGATGGGTATGCGCCCAACTTAGGCAAAACATGGACAGATACGGATGCCGCATTCCACGCCGAACAAGCGGCAATGGTCTTTGACTCCACATCTGGCGCATTGGGCATGCAAGAAGGTGGCGACTTCACCGTCGGCACAACCTACATCCCTCACAGCGACAGCAGCGACCGCAATGGCGTTGTTATCGGTGGTGCGGCCCTCTGGCTGCTTGACGCGGAAGATGATGTGATCAACGCTGCTGCATGGGATTTCATGAAATTCATGGCACAACCTGACCAACAAGTCACGTGGCACACAGGCACAGGCTACTTCCCCGTCCGCACCGACATCGTTGATAATGCTGAACTGGAAGCGTTTTGGGAAGAGAATCCCAACTTTGTGACCGCCATCAACCAATTGGAAGATACTCACACGACAAAAGAAGATGGTTCCGTGAATTACGCCGTTTTGGGTGGTCAAGCAGGCCCGTTCCCGGCCATTCGCCAATTCATCGTTGATGCGTACAGCGCAGTTTTGGATGACGGCATGACTCCGCAAGAAGCGTTGGATGCCGCCGCCGAAAAAGCGAATCAGGAACTTTCTGATTACAACGCTTTCTTTGAATAGAGAGAAACGGCCGTCAGTCGTAAGATAATCCGCAGATGATGGGGATTAACTTCGGTTGATGGTTTACAAGAAAAAGGGGTATCTTCTCAATAAATCGTGGACAAGACTTGACAAATTTCATTAGCACTTTATTTTACACGAGTATCATTAGGAAAATTTGTCAAGTCTCCCTAGAATACTGAGAAGATACAAAAAGGGCATGTTGGCGGCGGTAACGCCGCCAACATGCCCTTTTTTGATCTACAGCAACTGCATGAGGATATTTATGAAAATTCACCCCGTTTCCTTCATTTTACTGCTTCTATTTTTACTATTAACCGCGTGTCAACCTGCCGTTGGTTCAACGGCCGTTGAACCAATCGTCGCCACAGAAGACCGTATCACCGATATGCCGCGCACTTTGCCCGATGATATTGACGCACAAGGGCATCGCGGCGCACGCGGGCTAAAGCCAGAAAACACGCTGCCCGCTTTTGAAACAGCACTCGATTTGGGCGTAGATACGTTGGAGTTAGATTTGCATTATACAAATGATGGTGTCGTCGTCATCTGGCACGACGATAAAATCAAAAAAGATAAATGCGGCCTTGATCCTGAGCTGGATATAGACGCGCCCGACCCTGACAGCCTCATCAAATGGGGAGAGGGATTGATGATCAGTCGCTTGAGTTTTGAGCAGACAGGGGCGTATTTATGCGATCGTAATCCTGATGAGGGGCGATTTTCGGAACAGAATGGAGGGGAAACGGCCGTTGCTGCTCAAAATTATCACATCATCAGCCTCGCGGAGCTGTTCGATTTCGTAGACGCATACACTCAATCGCCCCAAAAGAGCGAGGCACAGCGAGCGAACGCGGCGCAGGTGCGGTTTAATATCGAGACGAAGCGCAAAGAGGGCAAGCCCAAAAATATCGGTGATGCGTTTGATGGCGAGAATCCGGGCGCGTTTGAGCTAGAGATTTTGCGTCTGGTTGATGCGTATGGGATGGAAGATCGAGTTATTGTGCAAAGTTTTGATCATCGTTCTCTGTGGGCGATTCGGTCGGTGAACGATACGATTAAGTTGGCGGCGTTGAGCAGCGACAAAATTGATTTGGACGCTGCTGCGGCTAATGGGGCTGCTATTTGGTCGCCAAAAGCATCTATTTTGACCGTTTCATTGATTGAGGAGGCGCACACTCTGGGCTTGCAGGTCATCCCGTGGACGGTCAATGAGCCAGATGATATGAGAGGGTTAATCGAGATGGGGGTGGATGGGCTTATTAGTGATCGCCCCGATCTGTTGTTGATGTTGGGTGAGGGATAGGACGCGGATTTTCAGGTGACAGGTAGTTGGTAAGTGCCTGTCACCTCTAAAAATCCTGAAAATCCTTATTCCGTATCTTCTCAGTATTCTGGGGAGACTTGACAAATTCTCCTAATGATACTCGTGTAAAATAAAGTGCTGATGAAATTTGTCAAGTCTTATCCACGATTTATTGAGAAGATACCTTATTCCTTAGGGAAAACTCGTAAATAACTGTGGCCAAGGTGACAGGCACTTGCCAAGTGCCTGTCACCTGAAAGTCCAAAGTTAAAAACGAACCTTCCCTTAATACCGCTCTGGCGGAATCGCGTCAATAGGGGTGACTATGAAATTGTCAAATTGCACACGCACGTCTCCCTCGCTGAATGTCTGTACCAGCAGGCCGATGTCGCCGCTCTCAAAGGTGTCATCTGTTACGCGACCGACCTCTTGGTCATTGACATAAAAAATCATATTCGCTTTTTCGACGCGTGCGCGGAGCTTGTTCATCTGATCGAGACCTTGATTAACGGCCGTTGACTCAAACCAGCCATTCTCTAACAATGGCACGATCTCTTCTTCGCCGCCAGCATGGTATCGCCCGACCCAAACGTACCCATCACCGCTGATTTGCAGCATATAAAAATCGTTTGTCTTGTCATTGACACGGAACATCATCCCATACCCATTATCAAGCGGGCCAGAAATTTGTGTCGCTTCTACGACGTACATCCCATCAGGTGCATCTTCTTCGCCCGATGTTGTCCAGACGATATTGTCGCTACTATGAACGGTAAAATCATACACACCATCCGCAACTTCTCCCGTCGCGTCGCCACTGTCGCCAGTGCGCCAATTGCTGGGAGCATCAAACTCCTCTGAATAGGGGGTGTTTGGGTTTTTACAGCCGCTCAATATGCCTAAACTGAGTGCGCTGAGAATAAGAAAAAGGGTAATACTTGTTTTTTGCATCATGACTCTCCTTTTGTCAAGTTGTCAAGTTTATAATTCAGGGGGGATTATAGTGTGAAGTTACGAAGTTGCGAAGGGGGTAGATAGAACGCAGATGACGCAGATTTTCAGGATAAACGCGTATCTTCTTAATAAATCGTGGACAAGAGTTGACAAATTTCATCAGCACTTTATTTTACACGAGTACCATTAGGAAAATTTGTCAAGTCTCCTCAGAATACTGAGAAGATACATAAACGCGGATAAAGAAGAAAAATCTGTGTTTGTCCTGAAAATCCTGAAAATCTGCGTCCCGTCCTTATATGGAATGATAGGGCGATTGCAACCTCCAAAATTGGACACTGATTGACAGATGAACACAGATAAAAAGATCAAAATCAGTGAAATCAGCGTGATCAGTGTCCACTTTCAAAACAAGATCAACTCAATCTTCTGTAAAAGATGAGGTTGCAATCGCTCTAATCGCCCTATGGAATGATGCGGAGGTTGCGTATGAAACGCTATATTTACTTTGCTGCCTCGCCGCTTCGCAACTTTGCAACTTCGCTCTATAATATCTCCATGCAATTATCACGATTTGAAACAGTGGCGCAACAGGTGTTGGAGGGATCATTTAAGCGGCTTTTTGGCGGTTATCTTGAGCCGCAAGAGGTCGCTTCTCGTTTGGCGCGGGCGATGGAAGATGGGATTGATGATGCGCTCTCTCCCGATCTGTTTACGGTCGCTTTGCATCCGCGTGATTATGAGCATTTATGCCAACAATCTGGTTTAGAGACGGAGTTGGCAGCGTATATTACCCGATTGGTGCGGCAGTTGGGATTGGGTTTGGCTCAACGGCCGTTAATCCGTCTCATCTTAGATAAAAAAGCAGCCCAAAATCGTCCCCGAATTACGGCCGTTTTTCAAGATTCTCATCACAGGCAAATCACCGAATTGCATTCTGTCCCCGTTGTGCAGGAAGAAATTATAGATGCGGTGATGGGATTGAGCGCGTTTTTAGTCGTCAACGGCCGTAAAACATACCCCATCCAGAAACCAATCATCACCGTTGGGCGGCGCAATAAAAATGATATTGTGCTGCCGGTTGCCGCTGTTAGCCGCCGGCATGTGCAATTGCGCTGGCGGTACGGCCGTTTTATCTTATACGATCTTACTAATCGGGGGCGGACGGCCGTAAATGGGATAAAAGTCAGCGAGTGGCCGTTGCAATCGGGCGATGTCATCAATATCAGCGGTCAAACGCTCATCTACGGTGAAGACACAAAAGATATGAGCCATTAAGGCCATTTCTAAATTTAAATCATCCAAAACTTTGATTGTGATTTCCGCCCCCATCCTCACGAAGATGGGGATGGGGGCGGAAATCACAAACGTGTAATTATTTTTGATGAATGGCCTAACGCTTCTTGCTCTTGCGTTCTGCGTAGAAATATCAACTCGGGCGATCTAATGGGTTGTCCTCACTGTTTTTATGATTACAACTTTATTCCTTTTTCGCCTGCTTGCCGCAGGTTTACTGCTCGCTTTTATCGGCGGGATAGCGGCTCTTATCTATCAAGAAACACGCATCAACGCCGCTTTGCTCACCGTTCGGCAAGAGCCATTCGGCAAATTGCGTGTCATCAAAAGCGTGGGGGATGGGTTGCCCGTCGGCACGATTTTTCCGTTGATGCCGATCACCAGCATCGGGCGGGCGGCTAACAGTAACATCACCCTCACCGATAACTTCGCTTCCAATAATCACGCTCTCATCACCCGACGCGGGCGATTGTGGCAGGTGGAAGATGTCGGCAGCCGTAATGGGACATTGTTGAATGGGATCATTTTGGAAGAAACGGCCGTTGTCTCTTCAGGCGATATCATCGCCATTGGGGACACGGAATTTGTGATTATGAACTAAAAGGTGACTGGCGCTTGCCGAGTGCCTGTCACCTAAAAAAGGTAATGGAGAGTAGAGAATGGATTTACAATTGAATGGAAAAATAGCCCTCGTCGTCGCTTCTAGTAGCGGATTGGGGTTTGCGGCCGCGCTGGAATTGGCAAAAGAAGGGGCGAATGTGATGATTTGCGGCCGTTCGCAAGATCGGCTGGATGGGGCGGTGGAACGGTTGAAAACGGCCGTTCCCGATGCCGCCATCACTTCTTACAGCGTTGACGTGACCGATCCCGATCAGATAGAAGGGTTGATCGCGGGGGTGACGGCCGTTTTTGGCGGGCTGGATATTCTCATCACCAATGCGGGCGGCCCGCCCGCAGGTACATTCGATAGCAGCAGTGCAAACAATTGGGACACGGCGTACCAACTCACCTTGATGAGCGTGGTGCGGCTTGTTAAGGCGGCTCTGCCTCATCTGCGCCAAAGCGACGCGGCCAGCGTGCTGACTATCACCAGCATTTCGACCAAACAGCCCATTCCGGGATTACTGCTCTCTAATGTGATGCGTCCTGCTGTTGCCGGCTTAACAAAAACATTGTCACAAGAGCTTGGCGCAGAAAATATCCGTGTCAACTCCATCCTTCCCGGCTGGACAGCAACCGAGCGCGTTGACCATATTTTTGAATACCGCGCCGAGCAGAATGATACTGATAGGGAGGTTGAAAAAGCGAAAGTAACGGGCAGTATTCCTTTGAAACGCATGGCACGCCCAGACGAGTTCGGCCGTGTCGCCGCCTTCCTCGCATCCCCCGCTGCCAGCTACATCACAGGAGCCATGATTCCTGTTGATGGCGGCAGCTACGCGGGCTTAATGTAGGAGCAAGTTTGCAGGTGTGCATGTGTGATCTGCATACATGCACACTTAGGGAACACTCGTTTTTAACTTTGGCGTTTTACCCTCACCCCAGCCCTCTCCCAAAGGGAGAGGGAGCAAGTTCCCTCCCCCTAAAGGGGG
>WFSA01000180.1 GCA_015486215.1 Anaerolineae bacterium
AATGGGGCGATGGGCTGAGTTCCCACGGGACGGGGACGGTAACGGCCGTTTGTCCCATCAACCACGTCACCCCCCACGCCAGCACAAGGCCGACGATACCGCCTAACAGGGTGATAACGGCCGTTTCCGCCAACAACTGCCGCGAAATATCCTTCATTTGCCAGCCAACCGCCCGCATCATGCCGATTTCACGACGGCGTTCCCATACCCCTGCCGCAATCGCCCGCAATAAAATGGCGATGGCGAAGAAGAAGGCCACCAGCCCGACAATCGTGCCAAAGCGGTCAATCAGGTCAAATAACGCCCCCAACTGCTCGCCAAACGATTCCGCCGATGAGACCAGTGCCTTCTCGCCCAAAATTTCTTCGGCGGCGGTGACGACAGCTTCCGCCTGCGTCTGTTCCGCTTTGATGAAGAGCAGGTTGGCATCGTCGGGGCGCATGTCGTGGACGGACAGCACGTTGGGGGCGATGGCGGACATCGCTTGGGCATCGGCCAGTGGCAGATAGAGGTTGGCGTTGGCAACCTGCCCGACGCGGGCGGTGTCGATCATGCCGACGATGGTGAACTCCTCGCCGACGATGGTGACAACATCATCCAGTTCCAGCCCGTTTTGCAGGGCGTAGCTGGCATCGGCGAGAGTGACGTGGCTGTCGGACGCGGTTAGAAAACGGCCGTCACTCAATCCTGCCTTCAACCGTCCCGGCCCAAAATCGGCCGTGGGGTCAAAGCCAAGTCCAGCAACAAATGAACCTTCTTCAAATGACCAGAAGAAGAGGCTTTCAGTGACCGCTTCCACGCCGTCAATCGCCGTAATCGCTTCAATTTCGTCCCGATGGAGCGGGGCGACAGAGTGGGGAAAGACGATGCCTGTGAATCCTTCGGGCACGTCCCCCTGCCGCTGGGCGGTGATGTCGGCGCCGACTTCGGCCAGCGGAGCGCGGGCGGCATCACGGTAGCCGCCTGCATACGCTTGCAGGCTCACGAATAAGGCAATCCCGATGGTGATGGTGAAGATGGCGGTGATGGTGCGAAACGGCCGTTTAGTCAGTTCCGCGATTAGATAATTAAACATTACGCTCTCACCTCAAAGTTACGCATCATGCCCATATCTTCATGTTCAAGATTGTGGCAATGGTAAAGGTAAAGGCCAGCATAGTCGCCGAAGCGGCGCAGGACTTTGACCCGTTCGCCGGGCATGACCAGCACGACATCTTTCCACCCTTCGTCAACAAATCCTTCGCTGAGAGTATCCCAGCCCGCTTTCCCGTCGTCGTTAATTTCGCGCGAAATGACCTGGAATTGTTCGCCGTGCATGTGGATGGGATGGGGCAACGTCATATTCATCATGCCCATCCCGCCGCCGGATGAGGCGACATCGTTGCGGTATTCCCATGTTTCAATCGCTCCCATTTGGACGATTTCATCTTCGGAAACGGCCGTCATTTCAAAAACACGGCCGTTTAATGTCCAACTGCCCACCCCCATATCCATCATCAATTCGACAGTACGCGTACGTTCTGATTCGGAGACATCATGGAAGGCGGGGGTTGATAATTGTGCGGGCAAGGAGACGTTATCCGTCGCTTCGCGCTCTACCTTAACGGTGAGGATGGGGAATTGACCGCCCCGAATTTCGCCCGCCGTGAAGGGTTGACTGATTAGTTTCATCTCGGAACCGAGGGAACGGCCGTTAAAGTCAACCCATATTTCAACCCGTTCGGCTGGAGCCAAAGTGAGATACGGCCGTTCGACCGGCTTTTCCAGCAGCCCGCCATCCGTGCCGATGACGGTGAACGGAGTGCCATCTTCCCATCCCAACTTGTAAATGCGCGAGTTGGAACCGTTGAGAAAGCGCAGTCGATAAGCGCGGGTGGCGACGGGCAGGGTGGCATCGGGCTTGCCATTGACCAACATTTCGTCGCCCAACGTCCCCATCATCATATCCATCATCCCGTTGCTCATATAGGAAAGCTGCCCATCCTCCTTAAACGTGCGATCTTGCAAGACCAGAGGAATGTCGTATTCACCGCTGGGCAGATTGGCGGCATCTTCTTCATCGTCGGACACAAGGAACAGTCCGGCCATGCCCGCGTATACTTGCGATCCGGTACGGCCGTGTGGATGAGGATGATACCAATACATGCCGGCGCGGTTACGCACTTCAAATTCGTAAACGTAGGTCTGCCCGTTGTCGATAACGTATTGCGGATGGCCGTCCATATTGGCGGGAATGTGCAACCCGTGCCAATGGATGATGCTCGTTTCGGGCAGGTCGTTGGTGAAATGAATGCGTACTTTCTGCCCTTTCCGCACGCGCAAAATGGGGCCGAGATAGCTGTCGGGGATGGGCTGTAGGGCGTTGGCTTCTCCTTTCATTAACTCGCCCGTATAACGCCAGACGTTGGTGTCTGTACCAGGGAAGATAACGGCCGTTTCCTGCACTGCATTCAAAGCAAACTCCACATCAGGCACAAAGCCTTCGGTGGCGATGGCTGCGGGGGGCGGCAATGTCGCTTGCGGTAATGCCGTGTCGGGTAGTGAAGTTGCGGTTGGCGCGGGGGCATTTGGGCTGCAGGCGGTGATAACGGCCGTTGCTGCCCCCGCGCCTGCCAATCGAATAAAATCCCGTCGTGTTAATTTTGTCATAAGGTTTTCCCTACGAATTTATTCCATCAATCCAGACATATCCAGAAGGCCATGCGTCTTCACAAATAGTTCTGATTGTTCTTGCGTGATTTTGCCGTCGCTGACCAGCAGGGAGAGAATGACTTCCATCATGTCGTCCGCGCTGCCCATTGCATGGTCGCCCATGTCGGCCATATGTTCGTCGATGTCGGCATGGACAACGGCGAAGGTGTCCGCCTCTTCCTGCGTCAGCACGCCTTGCTCGACAGCATCGGCCAGCATATCGGCCTGCTTTTGCGCTTCCAGTTCGGGGTCTAATGTCTCACCACCGACGCTTTCGGTTGGCGCAACGTCCCCTCTGCCCAACGCTTGCACATAATTGATCACGTCCCACCGTTGATCTTCGCTCAATATATTGCCCCAAGCGATCATGGCAGAGTTAAACGGCTCTTCTGCGCCGCCTTCGGTGATGCGCCAGAATAGGTAATCATCGCCTAACTGTTGGCTGCTATGAGCGATATTGGCGGGGGAAGGGTCAAGGTTTACGCCAGCGGGGCCATCGCCCACGCCGCCGTCACCGTGGCAGGTGGCGCAATTGGTGGTGTAAATCACCGCACCACGAGCGATGGAAGCATCATCGGCGGCGATGGGGTTGCTTACGCCCGAAAATTCGTCGGGGATGGTGGCGTGGTGACGTGCCATCATGCCACCACCCATGCCGCTGACTATGCCCATAATACCGCTGTCATCATCATTGCCAGCCGCTTCTGCGGTCTCTGCTTCCGCTGAACCACAGGCGGAAATTAATAGAGCAAAACCTGCCAAAAATGTGAATAAAACTGTTTTTTTCATAATGAAACCCTCTCGTTTCGTAATTTCTCAAAAAGTTGGGGGCATGATTACAGCTAATTAGGAAAGGAACGAATTCATTCAACTGACATAATTTGTTCCTTTCTTAATTGGTTGTAGTCACCCCGAAATATTGAGAAGTTACTTAGTACCTTATCAGTGATATTTTTGTATCATGTATAAGAAATTGTCCGCACCAGATTGGCGCAGATTGAATGTTTTTATCTGCGTCAATCTGCGAAATCTACGAAATCTGCGGAGCATTCTTTTCTGGTTTATCCAGTTAGGATTGTATAAGTTACTTTTATTTTACGCGGGTTAGTTGAAGATTTATGCAATGCTCTTTAAAGATTCTGTAAAGAAAATGGACATGGTTCATTTTACGCAAGATGATCTTTACACTTTGAGGGCGGATACAAGGCCGCGCCCCTACAATTTACTCCTGTAGGGGCGACCCTTGTGGTCGCCCAATCACGCAACAACAGTAAAGATGATTTTCACCACTTTGAACTATGTCGGGAATCGTATTGTTGACGGATATTTTTAAGTTTGAGGATGAGGGGGAAACGGCCGATGGCAAGGTAAAAGGCAGGCATATTCCTACTGACATTCGCCCTCGTTGTGATACTGTTTTTGAACAGTATGGTGTGAAGCTGCCAACTTCAATTTATATTCTGGACTGAGAGAGAACTGTGGATTTCTATGGTTTAACGGATAAAAACGGCCGTTAACACCTAACTAAAATAAGACACGGATTGCACGGATTGCACAAATTACGCTGATTTTGATCTTTCTATCGTAACTTCTCAATATTTCGGGGTGACTACAGCAGATGAAAGAAATAAACGGATGGTGCAGTCGAGAAAATATCCGTTCATTTTCATAATCCGCTGTAGTCATACTAAAAACAAAATAATTTCCTCGCTTTTTTGAGAGGATACTTTCTATCTGTGTTCATCTGTGCAATCAGTTAACTGGAAAACAGGTAGAGCGATTATCTTAAAGTTGGAATCCCCGTGTTGCCGAGATTATTTTTTCACTGTAATCGTAGACGAATTCATTCAATTCGTCCGTCAAATACACCCATTCGTCGGCGGCTACGAGAGCACGTAGAGAAACGGCCGTTTCCATCATCCCACTCGCCATCTTATCCTCACAATCGCCATACGCCGTGTACCACACCTCGATATTATGCAAACCCAGCTTATTCATGCCTGGAATGAAATCATTCACCAAAAACTCAAAATACTCCGACTCTCTATCGTGACGGATATTCCAGTGCATCAGCAATTTTGCTTCCATTCCAGCCTCCAACGAAGCAACAGAGGTGCAAAACTGCGGTATTGCAAGGTAGCCCTCCGCCTCGCAACGCCGCCTTCTCACTATCCATTTGGTTTCAGCAGTACGATTTGCATCTCTTCGGACAAACTGCGTGACGAGATCTTCAACTTATCCTCTTCACGCGGTTTAGTCACGCCCATCTCCTTCAAAAAACGATCAATCGGTTCCAGATCGACCGCCAAGCCAGAGGTATCATAGTGCATTGGCACGACAATTTTTGGTTCCAACATAGAGACCAACTCAGACGCTTGCGCCGCATTCAAACTATTACCGCCACCAACAGGAACGAGTAGCACATCAACCTCCTCCAATACCTCAATTTGAGCGCGGGAAGGGACGGCCGCCATATCGCCCAGATGCGCGACAGTTAGCCCATCATAATCGAATAGATAGATGACATTGCTTGACCCATCTTCGGCAACGGTGCTGGTGGCGGTCACAAAAACACCGCCAATCTCATATTCGCCCGCGCCTGTAAGCACATGATTGTAGCCAGAGATGGAGGATGTCCTTCCATGCCCCTCTGCTTTGTGGCTGATCGTTATAATATCAGCCTTCAATTTCGGTGTCGGCAGTCCGACTTTTTTGCCAAAGGGGTCTGTTACCACTGTTGCATGTTTCCGCTCGGTAATGCGAAAACAACTTAATCCATACCAAATAATATCCATAATCGTATCTCCTTAATTAGGGTAAGATTAGTATCTTCTCAATAAACCGTGGGCAAGACTTGACAAATTTCATCAGCACTTTATTTTACACGAGTACCATTAGGAAAATTTATCAAGTCTCCCCAGAATACTGAGAAGATACTGAGAAGATACTAAGATTATACCTTACGAGTGACAGAGTGACGAAGAGGCGCGGGGGTGATGAGGCGCAGAATACAAGAAGTTGTGCATCCTCTCAAAAAAGCGGAGAAATCATTTTGTTTTTAGTAAGTGGTCACTCCTCCACTTGTTGCGGGAATCGGAATTCCCGCAACGGTCTGGCAGGTATTTTGGGTGATTTAAATTTAGAAATGGCGTAACTACTCAGCCTATCAATTATTATAAGTGGTCACTCTCCCACTTGTTGCGGGAATCGGAATTCCCGCAACGGTCTGGCAGGTATTTTGGGTGATTTAAATTTAGAAATGGCGTAACTACTCAGCCTATCAATTATTATAAGTGGTCACTC
>WFSA01000181.1 GCA_015486215.1 Anaerolineae bacterium
AGTACACGCTGGCGGAAGTCTTTGTATCTTATTTGTTGCGGGAATCAGAATTCCCGCAACTCCCATCAGATAGGTATCGGGAATTCCGATTCCCGATACAGGCGGCGTATATCATCTAAGAACTTAGGCCAAGCAATACTAGTACCGCTTGGCCTAAGTTCTTCGGGGTTTTCCGTAGTGCAATTTTGTAAAATTGCACGGTCAATTTTACAAAATTGACCTACGATAATTGCTGGAGAACTTCCGCCAGTGTGTACTAGCTTTGTCGGCGGCGGCACATCCGTCTACAACCCGTATTCGATCTTGCAATTTTTCAGAAGAAAGCGTTTTTCTAACTACTGCTTTGAATCGGGAACGCCCTCGTTTCTGCTCAAATTGATCAAAAAGCGTGAATACGATCTTGAACCGCTAAACAGCATGGATGTACCAGAGATGAGTTTTAGTAGTTATGAGATTGAACTGAAAAAGCATATCTTTATTTTCGAGTTTAAACTGAATGGAACGGCCGTTTCTGCCCTGCAGCAGATCAGAACCCATGAATACAGCTAAAAGTACAAACTCAAAGGCAAGCCGATAACCCTCATCGGAGCCAGTTTTAATAGCAGCAAACGGCAAATAACCGAATGGGAACGGGCTCATCCATTAGTTAGGGGAGAGAATATTTTATACACTTATTTACCACAAAGAACACGAAGGTTTTCTTGTTTTTCTGCGTGTTCTTCGTGTCTTCGTGGTGAAATATTAGAAAATTGTAGTCACTGAAATGTTACCCCCTACCTAAGTTTTGTATGCACCCAATGGGAACAGGCGATATTGCCACTATAGCTGTAAAGCAATCAGCCCGCCCATGTCCTATAAAAGGTGACATAGACGGGCTGACTGTTATAAATAATGTAGCTGTAACTTTACGCTTTTTGGACGGCCGTTAAGACCGTCACTTGGAGGCATGTAAAAAAGGTAAAATCTACATGCTACATATTGAACAGTTTATTCCGTAGCAGCTATCAATTTAGGGGCATGCTTAGGCTCATCAATTTTGATTGTCTCATCGAAGAGGGGAAAATAACGGCCGATTAACGTATATGCTAAGAAAACGCCCGATGCTACACCCACTAAAATCGCAACTTCCATCCAATGCGGCTTGTAAGCTTCCACTCCTTGAAGCGGTTGAATAGCAAACCATGACGCATTAAAACGGTTGAGAACAACACCAGCCATCACGAAGAAAGCACCGATCATAGATGCATTTCGGCTGTGCCGCACCTCCTTACGTGAAAACATGATAATCGGGATGATCATGCCAAATACAAGCTCACTGATGAATAATACGCTGTATTTTCCACTTGTGAACAGATAATGCAGTTCGTCTGTAACTTCCAATTCGCCTAATTTTAGTACTAGATAGACACCCAATATCCACGGCAGGAACCATCCCAATTTAGCGATTAACTTTTGCGGCAGACTGCGTTTGAACACCCAACGACTAACTGTTGCCCCTGCAATAATCAATGCCAACCCCGAAGCTAATGAAGAGATCAGGAAGAAAATAGGCAGTAACATCGAATGCCACAACGGATGCAATCGCGCGGACATCACAATAAACAACGTTCCTAATGAAGATTGGTGCAATGTGGAGAGCGATACCCCAGCGATGACCATCGGAACCGTGTATTTTTCCAAAACAGGGATAGCCCCTTTCCATTTGGTATTTTGCAATAGCACTGGACTCAACTCATAAACCAGAATAGAAGAGTACAATGCGATACACCAGCTGACCTCAAACAGTGCCGAGTTCAGATTTGGGTAGATCAAGAAATGGTACGCACGATCCCATCGACCTAAATCCATGAAAAGAATAATCAACACTGATGTGTAGCCAAGCAGTCCTGCCAACACAGTAGGACGCACGGCCGCGTGCAGATTGTGCATATGGAAAACGTATACCAAAGCGGCCAGCGTAAACGCACCGCCAGACAAAGCTACCGTCGAAAGGTCAAAACTAATCCAGATGCCCCACGGGTACGCTTTGCTCAAATTTGTTGTTGCACCTAAACCAGCATAAAGCCGATAGATGCCGACCGCGCCGCCAAAAGCGACCAACATCGCCAAAACATAAACAAATTTTGGCATGTCGCGTAACTCATCAATAATTTTTTTCTGCATAATTACGCCTCTTCCTCTGTTGCTGCCGCTCTTTCAGCCGCCCGTGCCGACTCGGCCGCCTGCGCCGATCTGATCACCGCTGCCCGTGCTTCTTCGGCCGTTTCTTCCTGCACATTTTTGATCGTCAAATAGATGCCGCTCAAGCTGACGGCCGCTGCACCAAAAACGGCCGGCGTGCCATGCGTGACCAACCGATTATAATACGCCGAAGAGGTCGCTCCCGGAATGGGGAAGCCAAGCTCCTCAAACGGCACTGGCGAAATGTAGAAAGTGGATGTGCCGCCATTCTCATGTTCACCATAAATGTGATGGATATATTTACCTGGATTTTCATTGATAAGACGATTTGCTTCCGCCAGCATATCTTCACGACGGCCAAATTGGATCGCTCCAGGAGGGCAGGTCGCCGCACAAGCTGGCTGCTCCCCTTCATCTAGGCGGTCACCGCACATATCGCACTTCACGATGAGCGGCATCGTCTCGTTCAAATCCATGTTGGGCACTTGGAAAGGACACGCATAGATGCAGTAGCGACAGCCAATGCAACGATCCTCATCATATCGCACAATACCATCATGATCGCGCGTCAATGCGCCAACGGTACAAGCCGAAGCACATGAAGGGTCATTGCAGTGCATGCAGTGGAAGGGAGCGGTGAAACTTTGTAAATCAGGGTATTTGCCAACCACGCCCGTTCCGTTCATCCAGATACGCGTGCTGTCCATGGAAACTTCATTTTGCACGCTACATGCGACGTTGCACGCACGGCAATCAATGCAATGCGTGACATCAATAAGAAAACCATATTTCCCGTTTGTTGTATGTGTAGACATTATGTTTAGCTCTTTAGTTAAAGATTCTCATCAAATCAAGCAAAGACTTATGAGAATCCCCATTATTTTTATATTCCTTGCACAGTAACGAATGTCTGACTAAGGGCTTGCCCGCCGCTGATGGGGTCGGTGTAAGTCACATGCAGAACGGAATCGCTGGCTCCTACGCCATACCCTGTGGTGAACCCTTTAGAAATGTGACCAAATCCGGGTGTCATGTAAACACAGTCGGGGCGGATCGCTTCGGTGACATTGAGGGCGATATTAACCTCGCCAACATCGCTAGTCACTCTGACTATATCGTTGTCCGCCAGTCGTAAATTTTCGGCCGCTTTTGGATTCATCCATAAACGTGGTTCGTCCTGATATTTATGCAGGAGTTGGTTGTTTTGGGTTGCAAATTGGGTGTGTTGGGCAATTTTGCCAGTGAGGAGGTAGAAACGGCCGTTTTCGGGCATAGGCGGCTCTTGCCAAGCGGCCGTCGGTGCAAAACCAGCTCCATCCAATACGTCAGAGAACAGTTCGACCTTACCACTGGACGTATTCCAATGGAACAAGTCAACCTCACCTTCATGCTCTTCTAGATCAAGGTACCCTTTTTTGCGTAACTCTTCCAAAGATGCTCCCACAGGAGCCAATTGTTGACGGATGAAATCTTCCTCATCAATATATTGGAAATAATCGCCCAATCCCAACCGTTCGCCTAACTGTTTATAAATCCACAAGGCAGATTTAGCATCCCCTTGCGGCTCAATCACAGGTTGACGGATAAAGACACGATTGCCAATCTGATGCAACGGATCATATCGCTCCAGATAAGACGCTTCGGGCAGTACCACATCAGAGAACCACGCCGTATCGTTGAGGAAAATATCCACCGTGACGATGAAATCCATCTTGCCCATCGCTTCCAGCGTGCGCGTGCGGTCGGGTAGCGATTGCACTGGATTTTGACGAGAGATAAACCAACCATGCGCCTGATACGGCTTGCCGCTGATGATTGCATTGCGTAATTCTTGGAAAACACCTAATTTGAACGGAACCAGCGGGTATTTCCACGGCACACCGTCTAAACGCGTCGCTGATGCACGGGGATAGGGCGGTTGAGGCGGCAATCCTAATGCGCCGCCGCCGTGTCCGCCACTGGCGGGCAATAATGTTGTGCCCCAGTTGCCAACCAACGCATTGAGCGACGCAATCGCCCGCGCTGTTTGGAAGGAATTTTCAAAATTGGAGGTACGCCAGCCGTTGTGCGCCAATGCTTTATTGCCAGCAGCCGCAAATTCACGGGCGACCGTTTCAATATCCGTTGCTTTCAACTCGGTGATAGCAGCCGCCCATTCTGGCGTGTATGGCGCAACCGTTGCTACTAACTTATCAAAGCCAACCGTATGATTAGCGACAAAATCGTGGTCGTATAATTTTTCTTCGATGATGACATGCAATAAAGCTAAATGGAATGCCAGATCTGTTCCTGGCCGAATTGGTAGCCATAAATCAGCTTTAGAAGCGGTACGAGTGAAGCGCGGATCTAAATAAACCATCTTTGCGCCCCGATGGATCGCCGCCATTAAGTCGCCCGTTTCCGATGTGGAAACAGCTTCCACTAAATTACGGCCGGTGAGAATGATATACTCTGTATCGCTATAATCGCGGGCAGGCTCTTCCATGCCATAGGTCATCAAATTGCCGACGATCATCGCATTGAAGCAGAGGCTGCGCTGGGTGCCATAGTTTGGCGAACCGAAAGCGTTGAGCAAATTCTCAAACTGCAATTGGGAAAGATTATGGGTAGAGGAGAAGACCATCGCCTCCGAGCCATATTTCTCTTTAATCGCCATCATTTTGCTGGCGACCAAATCAAGAGCCTCATCCCATGAGGCGGGACGGAATTTGCCTTCGCCGCGCTTACCCACGCGGATGAGCGGGGTCAGTACGCGGTCGGGATCGTATGTATTCATAAGGCCGGACTGTCCGCGTGGACACAGCTTGCCTCTGGAGTGGGGATGGTCGGGGTTGCCGTCTAATTTGACAACGCGTCCTTCCACGATTTTAGCCCGCAAGCCGCATCGCCATACGCACATTTCGCACATGGAGGTGACGTAGCCGGTCATGTTTTCATCTAGTAAGCCAGCCTCTTGGGCTGCCTTAGCGATGGGGGCGGGAAGCATTTGCCCCACGACCAGCGCACCGACGGCCGCGCCACTCATTTTTAGAAAATTGCGTCGAGAAATAGTAAGATTTGTCATAATTTTCTCAGACCTCTTTATGTCGTTGCCATCCGCCGCGCTCAATTAGGTAGAACAAAACTAATGTGAGAACGGTGAACAGAATGATGAATAGGAAGGCATTTACATTCCATAGTTCGGGAATGATGGCCGCGCCAGAGTTGGCGATGGAGGAGATGGCGGGAAATACAGTTTGATAGGTCAATCCGTAGATGGCTGCGCCTGTCAAAAAGCCAAGCACACCCGGTACTAGATAATCTAATTTGCCTTCGCCCGCGCCTGCAACGCAGGTTCCTGGGCAAAAGCCAGCGACTGCCATGCCTACGCCAAAAATGAGGCCACCAACCAGATTGCCGACGATGTAGGTGGCTGGCACATTGGGGAAGGTGACTAAGCCGACTGCTTTGAGGCCGTAAAGTCCACTCATGGCGACGACGAGTGCGGTCATCATGAATTGGAGTACGCCCATGTCGGTGAAACGAAAAACATTGACAATTTTACTGTATTTTGTCATTCCTGATTTGTTGAGCAAAAAGCCAAAAGTCAGGCCGACCAGCAAGATAATGATTGTGTTCATTGTGAAGTTTCCTTTGATAGAGAGCTAGAGTCAGGCGCGAAATCAATCCATTCTGCCTTTGTCCAGCCTTTATCTTTCTAGTAGTTGTCCTTATAGATGATGCGGACGATGATAATGCCGGAGATGAACATGCCTGTGATGAAGATAAAGGCTGAGGGGGCGAGTAGCATGCCGCCAGAGATAGCGAGACCGCTGGTGCAACCGCCAGCGATGCCAGCTCCATATTCTAAAATAATCGCGCCAACAAAGAGAAGTAACCATCGCTTCCATGTTGTTTTGCCCATCATTTTGTTCCATTGGGGGTTATCGTTGGTGCGGATTTTGAATGTGCCGCTTGAAAGTGCGCCCAACATGCCGCCGAAGAAGATGCCGATGAGCAAAATCACGCCGTTGGAAATGCCGGGCGGCATGACGTAGTTGAAATACATATTATCGAATGTGGCGGGAGCGACGGCTTGGCCGACCCAGCCGATGATGTTTTCGTATGCTCCGGATGCGCCGAGTAGACTGTCGGCAAGGAAGACGGCGAGAATGCCGACGATGCCTAACCCTGCTCCAGCGACGTAGGGAGACCATTCCTCTTTTTTGAAGTAGTTGATGATGTTCATAGTTTCTCTCTTTGTTTTTCTCTTGTTATTCGCTCAGTTTATTCGCTCAGTTTTGAGATGTTTTGGAATAGTTGGGCGGCCTCTTTTGGCTTTTGCAACAATCTGTTGAGTGCTTTGCGTCCGCCGCTGTTCATTTCTGAGATTTGGGGGAGCAGGGCGACGGCATCGGTGGGATATGTGCCGGCAACGGCCGTTCTATCCTCATCTGCCATGCCTAGCAGGTTTTCATTTTTGATAACGAAGAGACCGCCGCCAACAATTACCAGCGCAATTAGCGCGACGATGGTGATGTTGCCCCAATTTTTGGGCGTGATGCCAAGCACTTCTTGCTCATATCGCTGCACATAATCAATTGTATTGGGGTCGTTGACGACCATTTCGATGGAAATGGGAACGGCCGCTGTGGAACCGCTGCTCGCAGGAGCGGCCACTTCCGTATCAGTCTCGCTAGCTGCTGCCCCGTCTGTGGGTGCGCTGCTATCTGTGGGTGTGCCGCCATCACCAATGGTAACGCCTAATGTAGAAGCATAAACTTCTGCTTTTTCCATTAAGTCATCAGTATGACAGGAAGAGCAACCCGCTTTTACATCTTCTAGCGGGGGAACCATGCCTGTGTGTGCGCCCTCTTTATCGGTGGCTTGCACATTACCAGCGTGGCAAAATTCGCAAAAATCGCCAAAAGCGTGTGATTGATGCCAGCCAGTGCCATCATTGTTTACCGGGGCTTCGGCTTGAACTTCGTGACAATTTTTGCAAGAAGAAGCTTGTGAGCCACATTGGGCGTTAGCGGGTTCTGCCGGCCATAACAACGTGATGCCTGTCAGCAACAAGATGCTTAGGGGGAGTAAGAAATAAAATTTTCGTGCGTGCATGTAATTCTCCTAGGTTATTTTTTTGAAAATCTAATTTTTGAAATGCGGCGATCACGCTAAAGTGCGTGATTGTCGTTCTATTGTGTTGCGTAACAGTTGACACATCGCATCCAGTACATCAATAATGGCGGGGTCGGCCAGTCGATATGTGATGGATGGGCCTTCGCGTTCGGTTAATACTAATGAACGTTGCCGCAATACGCGCAAATGGCGCGAGGTTGTCGGCTGGGTGCTGTTTAATGCGCTGGCTAAGGCGTTGACATGGCGAGGTTGTTCGTGCAAGGCGTATAAAATCTGAATCCGTTTTGGATTTCCTAACGCTTGCCCAATGTTGTTGTGCAATAATATTAGGTTATCTATGGATGGAATGCTCATAAATTTGCCCTCTTTTACCTATTTGGCTAGTGGACTGTTATCCAAGTCGCTGATATGAATAATGCGCTGGAACCGCTCTATCATTTCAGCCCGTTCTTGCCCAATGACGGAAAAGGTGTTTGCTAACTTTTTGAGCCACTCGATAATCTCTTTCTGCTCGGCGGGGGAAGGAGTGGGGATTTCTTGCACGGCATCGGACAGAGCGGCCACGCTTAATCCGTGTGTTTTAGCCAGCTGTTTAATGTGCCGCTGTTGAACGGCCGTTTCTGTCGTTGATGTGTAGAATTGCCCAGTCACAAAAATCGCCGTTGTTGTGTCGTTCACTTCAATACGCGCCCGTACAAATTGCAGACCAGCGTGACAAGTGGCAAATTTGGGGTTTATATTGGGCTGATGGGAGAGTCTGTACCACGAGTTGATGCACGCCTGCTTTCCAGATTCAGTGCTACGAACGAGATCGCAAAAACGGCATGGGTTGCTCATCTCTGTTATAGGCACGCCGTCATTGTCAGTGATGATTGCCCCGACATCGATCATCTCTGCGCTAACATCTTGTACGACTTGCAAGCAGGTGACGGGCATCCCATCTGATTTATTTGCGGACGGCGGCATTGGCGACTTTTTTACTATTGGCGGCAGTACAGGAGCACCATGTAAAAGGATGTCGATCTCTGAATTTAGAAATCGCCATTGGCTCCCGACTTTGACACCATGCAAACGGCCGTCTTTTAGCATCCGATAGATCGTCGTGCGATCTACTTTCAGCATTTCTTGCACCTGTCTTGTCGTTAATAGCTCATTCATAGTACACCATGTTGCAATATCCTGCCATATAATGCCATAGTGTACACCTCTTGTTTTTTTCTGGAGGTGTTATATGTCATAGAATATGGTGACATATGTTATATAATTTGCTGACGTATCTTATCCATAAAATGGGGCGGTCGTTTGTGAAAAACGGCCGTTTGTGGCTTAATAAGGTATGCTTTAAATTTGCAATTTAAGATCAATACCTTTCAAATAAGCCGAAAGTAGCAAGAGTTTAGCGGTATTGGGAACATTGTTGCCAGAGTAAATGGCAAAAAAACACAGCGATTCTGACCGCTAAAATCCTTATTTGAAAGGTATTGAATTTAAGACATGGTTCAAATTAGGGTGAATCGTATCTTCTCAATAAATCGTGGACAAGACTTGATAAATTTCATCAGTACTTTATTTTACACGAGTATTATTAGGAAAATTTGTCAAGTCTCCCCTTGCGTAAAATGAACCATGTCTAATTTAAGAAACAAAACTATAGAGAAACTTTGCTCAAGGTGATTTAACTGACTGGCATTTGCCAAGTGCCTGTCAAGTCACCTTGACTAATAGAATGATATGATGAATTTAACGAAGATACTTGAAAAATCATCCGCAGGGCATACGCATTTATGTCCGCGCCAAGTTTTGGGAGCGCGTATTGGGCTGGCTGGAATGGCTGCATTAGGGTTTGACGCTCCGCAGCGAGGAAAAAGATTGTTGGTCATTTTGGAAACAGATGGCTGTTTTGCGGATGGTGTTATCGCAGCGACGGGTGCGACGGTAGGGCATCGCACTTTGCGGGTGGAGGATTACGGCAAAATTGCGGCCACCTTTATAAATGTGCGGATGGAAACGGCCGTTCGTGTGTTCCCACAATTAGATGTCCGTAAAAAGGCACTTCAATACGCGCCAGAAGAACGAAAACATTATTTTGCCCAACTGATCGGCTATCAACGTATGCCCGATTCTGAATTACTCACGGTGCAACGCGTCTCGTTGACCGTCCCTGTGCGTACGCTCATCAGCCGCGCCGGTGTGCGGGCAAACTGTACTGTTTGCGGTGAAGAGATTATCAACGAGCGGGAACGTATTCAAAGTGATCAAGTTGTATGTCACGCTTGTGCTGGGACGGCTTATTATGCGTTAGTTTGAGGTTGACGGCCGTTCATTCTGGCAGGAATTGGCGCGAGGGCGGAAAATTGGACACTGATTGCACAGATGAACACAGATAAAAAGGTAAAATCAGTGAAAATCAGCGTGATAGAAATATGAGCGAAATGGGGAGCGTGGCACGCGAACAAAAAATCATGACGGCCGTAAAGTCAGGATTAACACTCAATATATTGCTGGCAATAATGAAAACCAGCGTTGGCATTATAGGACACAGCCCCGCCTTGCTCGCCGACGGCATCAACTCTACATCAGACACAGCTTACTATTTAGTGGTGGCTGTGTTTATGCGCTTAGCTGGAAAACCGCCTGATCACGAACATCCTTACGGACATCAACAGTTGGAAAGTATCGCCGCACTAGTTGTAGGCTCTTTTGTGATTACGACCGCTGTCGCCATCTTTTGGAACGCACTGAACGGCATCTACGATCTTTTCATCGGCGAAAGCAACTTTAACGGTGCGTCCAGCACCGCGTTGTGGGTGGCGATGTTGACGATTTTGCTCAAGATAACGGCCGTCATCTACACCGAGCGTATTGGCAAAGAGACCAAAAGCGCGGCGATTGTGGCCTTAGCCTACGACCATCGCAATGATGTTTTTGCCGCCGCCGCCACCGCTGTTGGCATCACGCTGGGGCGAATGGAGTATTTGTGGGTAGACCCGATGGCGGGCGCATTAGTCGCCCTGTTTATTCTGCGTACCGGCATTGGGATTTTGCGTGAATCATCCAACGATTTGATGGATACCGTTCCCGGTCAAGCATTAGCCAAACGCATCACTGCGCTGACACGGCCTGTAGATGGCGTGGAGCAGATTGAGGAGATTTTGGCACATCGGTTTGGGCCGTATTTGGTGGTCAACCTTATAATTGGGGTAAACGGCCGTATCACCGTTATCGAAGGGGATGCCATCGCCAGCGCAGTAGAAGAAACCTTGTACCAGCATATCAGATTCCTGCGCCGCGTGCATGTGCATTATCACCCGACAGATACGTCTATTACGACAGTAAATCACGCCCCCGTTCGGTCAAAATTTGCTTAACCACTTTGTTCAAATTGCCCAAACAGCAGCTTCCCTGCGGGTTGCGGATGTCGCAGGCGCATGTCCCTGCTTTTGTGCCGGCAGTGACAGCGGCGATCACCGTCGTTTTGCCGGCAGATGTCAGTTCATCACGAATAGATTGGGGCGTGTGGCGATAGCAGTAGCAGACAAAAACATCAGCCGCCGACGGATGCTTTTGGTGAACACGCTCGCGCATCTGCTCTTGGTTAAATATCTCCCCCTCCTCATTATAGTAGACGACGGAACAATCGGCCGTGCGGCAAAAGCGGTAGGGGCTGGTTTCGCTGACGGCGTGCAGGCTGACGGAGAGCAGTGCTTTTACGGTTCCAGTGTTTACGGCTTTTCCTTTTTGGCCGCAGGATGGGCAAGTGATGGAGGTGGAAACGGCCGTTTTCACCGCAGTTCCCGCCCCATCTTCATCACTTATTGAACAACAATCAGACATAGGTCACTCCTTCTACAATGATCAAATGATCATCGATCATCGTTAGATATAATACTAGGGGAAGGTTCGTTTTTAACTTTGGACTTTCAGGTGACAGGCACTTGGCAAGTGCCTGTCACCTTGGCCACAGTTATTTACGAGTTTTCCCTAGGGAACGAGAATTTAATAACTTGTGGAACTTCAAATTGTCATTCCCCCATCTTCATGAGGGCAGGCTCTGCGAAGGCAGAAACCCACAGTTTGGGAAATCATGGATTCCCGCCTAAAAGAGTTTACCCTCACGAAGGTGGGGGCGGGAATGACAACTTTGGTAGTTAAATAAATCCTTGTTCCTAGGGCGATTGCAACCTCGCCTTAATTCGTGATCGTGATCGTTTTCGTGATCGAAAATCGAAAAAATTGATCACGAAATACGATCACGACAATCATACGCATCAATTCCCCTCAATTCACATGTTATGTCAATTGAGGGGTTGCTAAAAACGGTATACATTTGGAATTTAACATTGCGATTTGGAGGTTGCAACCGTCCTAAATATAATACAATACTCATTGAATTATTACAAACATCATGGTACACTCATGAGCAATGTCACTATAACGGTGATAAACATGTATCTTCTCAGTATTCTGGGGAGACTTGACAAATTTTCCTAATGACACTCGTGAAAGTGCTGATGAAATTTGTCAAGTCTTGTCCACAATTTATTGAGAAGATACATAAACATGCGCGTATAGTGAGAGCGCAATAGATTTTTAGCTATTTTTTTGTTCTATTAATTCAATAGACATTGAATCAAATTTTGAGAGGTGAATTTAATGATAGACATAAAAGTTCTTGGCTCTGGTTGTGCAAATTGCAAGCGACTGGAACAGATAATCCGCCGTGAAGCGGCAGCTTTAGATATGGATGCAACGATTGAAAAAGTAACCGATTATGGGCAGATTATGGGGTATGGCGTGATGTCAACGCCGGGATTGGTCATTGATGAAAAGGTGGTTTCTTACGGCCGTGTTCCCTCCAATCAAGAAGTCGTCGACTGGCTCGCTGCGGCCAGCAAATAAGAGGGGATAAATTATGAGCGATGGAAAGATGCGCGTAGGGAAGATGCGCGTACTGCCCCAGCCTCATGCTGCGTGGCAATTGCCTGCACTGGTTGGATTGGTGGCGGTTATTTGGCTGTTATGCTGGTCTCAATTACAAAATTTGGCCGATTGGCTCACCTATCGCCTCATCGGTTTGCAGCCAGACACCCGTCTGGGCGAATCTATCAACTTTTTCTTGTACGATGTGCCTAAAATTTTGATGCTATTGGGCGGGATGATCTTCCTTGTGACCATCATCCGCTCTTTTTTCAGCCCAGAGCAGACACGCGCCGCGCTTGGCGGTCA
>WFSA01000182.1 GCA_015486215.1 Anaerolineae bacterium
GATATTTCGCGGCAGTTGTTGGCGGAAACGGCCGTTATCACCCTGTTAGGCGGTATCGTCGGCCTTGTGCTGGCGTGGGGGGTGACGTGGTTGATGGGACAAACGGCCGTTACCGTCCCCGTCCCGTGGGAACTCAGCCCATCGCCCCATTTTTTGCCCGGCGGCGCAAAGGAAGTGGCTGTTGTAGTGCCATTGGCGGCAAAAATCACCCCCGCGCTGGCAGCCACCGCGATGGGATTGTCCTTAGTAGCGGCGGGCGTGGTCGGTTTGTGGCTGCCGCGTCGTATTGCCAATATCAAACCAGCAGAAGTATTACGGAGTGAGTAATATGCAGGTAGTGCTTGGCACGGGGCAAAAGGACTCGGATAGTTGTAGACCTAACGCCCCGTGCCTGGCACTGCCGGATGGGAAAATCATATGAATAAATTATTGAGCGCAGAAGGGTTGAGTAAGCATTTTGGAGCGGTAACGGCCGTTTCCAACATTGATTTACAGATAAACAGCGGCGAAATCGTCGCCATTATGGGGCGGTCTGGCTCTGGAAAAAGCACCGCCATGCACCTGTTGGCGGGGCTGGAATCGCCCAGCGACGGCCACGTTTTCTATCAAGGTAAAGACATCGCTGGTCTAAACGAAGACGAATTGGCGTTATGGCGACGGGCGAATATCGGCCTCATCTTCCAAGCGTTCCATCTCATCCCCACCCTGAGCGCGTTGGAAAACGTCGCCTTTCCGCTCTATCCCGATGGCGTGAAAACGGCCGAACGTGACCGCGCCGCCGAGCGATTGGCGATGGTTGGCCTGGCCGACCGCGCCACCCATCGCCCCAGCCGACTGTCTGGCGGCGAGCAACAGCGCGTCGCCATCGCCCGCGCCCTGATCAATAATCCCGGCCTCATCCTTGCCGATGAGCCGACGGGTAATCTGGACACAGAAACAGGCAATGAAATTCTGGCCTTATTCCATCGCCTGCGCGACGAAGCGGGCGTGTCCTTTCTAATTGTAACCCACGATGACGAGGTGGCGGCCACCGCCGACCGCGTTATTCGGATGAAAGATGGAGAAATTGTAGCGTAGGTCAAGTTTGCAAACTTGACCTGCATTTATAAAGGAGATGGTATCTTCTCAAAAAATCGGGGGAAAATGTTTGTAGTAACGGCTTTAGCCGTTGAAAGAACCGCTAAAGCGGTTACTACAAGCCAGATTGCCCCAGCATATTGAGAAGGTACAGGAGATGTTATGAAAAAGTTATTTTGGATATTGATGGTTAGCAGTTTAATTGCATTATTGGCCGCCTGTGGCAGCACAGAATCAGCGTCAACAGGCTCTGTTGCAGAACCAGCGTCGGCCGACGCTGTGCAAGTAGAAATTATTTCGCTGGATCACTCCCCCATCCGTCCAGCGGTGCAAGAGGTGGCGGATGTGGTAGCTGAGTTTGGCGAGGCGGCGGTGTTGATAAAGTATAATTTTGACACGCCAGATGGAGATGCCTTTGCTGAAGAGAATGGACTGGAAGAGCATACCCCAATTGTAATTTATATTAATGGGGAGTCGAAGTTTGAGGTTGACGGCCGTTCTGTCCAATTCTACAGCTTCCCGCAAGGCGGCGGCACAGGCATGGTCGCCGAAGGCGTGTGGACGATGGATGATTTGCGGGCGGTGTTGGAACAGGAAACAAACTGACAACGATCAAGTAATGCGTTGTTCAATACTGTGTAAAACGCTGTCAAGCGTAGGAATTTCTGGATTCCCTGTGATTGTTTCATCCATCCAATGAATATGATGCGGTGCATAAGGTAATTTAGGGTAATGTTCAACATTATCCCAACGTTGAATCCGTTGATGCTGGCGGTCTTGCCAATGAAATGTGTAAGAATGTTGAATGATCTGATCGTTATCATCTAATGCGACATATTCTGCTATTTCCAACAAACCGCTATCTATTAACGTCGCCCTGATTCTTATGTTCCCATCACTTTTTGTTACATGCTATCTTATGATGTTGAAGTTGGAAATAGCGGCGCATTCAACCAAAAGATGTTGGTATAATTTGAATCTGGCATCAATCACGTCATTCATGACAGGGCTGGCTCCAGTGATGCCAATGAATTCAATGTCGTTTGATAGACCCGCCATGTTCCTGACCAATCAACAAAGTCTATGTCATCGCCCATTTCGCCGCACATGAATTTTTCATTAAACTCGGATGATTCAATCCTGTACTGTTGTTCAAATTGATCGAGGTCAGCGCGTATTTCATCGCGCTGCTTGATAATTGTTTGCCGTTCTCGATCTAGTAATTTGTCTACAACAGGATCAATAACTGCATCAGAGTAACGGTGATGGGTTTCAAGAAAGTAGGATAATCGTTTAATTTTAGTTACTGTTGTTTCCATAATTATGTCTCCTTTTGAGTGCATCATACTAAAAAATAAGGTGGTAAGCAAATGTTCAATTATTTAACGGCCGATATCCAACATCGCTTTGGCCGCGCGATGGGAAGCCTGATTGGGGTAGCGTTGGGGGTGGCTTTGTTCATCGCCCTGATTGCTGCCGGCAATGGCTTCCGTGAAGCAGCACGTCAGCCATTAGCCGACATTGATGCTGACATTCTCATCAGCCGCCCTGATAACGCAGGCGGGGCGGCGGCGCAAACGACGCGCGGCGTGCGTCAGCCGTTTGGTCTCTCGTTACTGACGAGAGACGAGGCGGATAAGTTGCAGAATGTAGATGGCGTTGGCGGCGTGAGCGGCGGGTTGCTGCTCTGGGATTTTGGCGCGAACAGTTACCAGACAGTGTTGGGGATTGATGTGACTGATGCTTCGGCAGGATCGGCGACCGTCGGACCGGCACAGGCGGCGGATTGGATTGTAAACGGCCGTTTTTTTACCGCCGACGAAACCGATGTCATCGTTGTGGATCGCCATTACGCCGCCTTTTTCGGCTTAAAGCCGGGTGAGGAGATTGAGGTGGGGAGACGGCCGTTTACCGTCATCGGCATCATCGAAGTGCCGGGCGGCAAGCAAGCCGCCGCCGCCAACTTCTACCTCCCCCTCGCCGATGCCCAAGCCCTCGCAGGGCTGGACGGCGACCAAATCAACCAGATTTATCTGCGTGTGGACGAAGCGGGCGACGTGGAAACCGTCGTTGACGACAGCGAGCAGCTATTGGGCGACATTTCGGCGATGACCGAGCAAAGCATCGTGCAGGTGATGGGCGGCGTGGCGCAAGTGTCGGATCGGTTTGCGGCGGTGGCGGCATTTGCGGCACTGCTAGGCGGCCTCATTCTGACAGCCATCACCCTTAGCGCGGGCATCAATTTGCGAGCTGGGGAAGTGGGGGTGATGAAAGCGGTCGGCTGGCAGGCGCGGGATGTGGTACGCTTGTTTACCGCCGAAGGGGTCATGCTCAGTTTCTTGGGCACGCTGCTGGGAATTTTGCTGGGATGGGCTGCTATTTGGCTATTAGGTAGAATTCCTGTAGATTTAACTTTATTAGCTGGCACAACGCCTGATTTTGGCGGGGTTGCGGGTGAGGTGGAAACGGCCGTTTATACTTTACCCGCGCATTTATCATGGAATGCGGTTTTGCTGGCGATGGGAACGGCCGTTAGTGGTGGTGGTCTCGCCAGCTTATTTTCAGCTCGCCGTGCTGCACGGTTAAAACCAGCGGATGCGTTGCGGCAATAAACGTAGTGCAGCCTGGCTCAAGTTTATCAATGATATATCATGCCTGTATCGGGAATCGGAATTCCCGATACTTGTCTGGTATGAGGTTGCGGGAATTCCGATTCCCGCAACAAATAATCTCGAAGGACATCCGCTAGCGTGTAGTAGGGCGACCCAGCGGGTCGCCCCTACAGAGAATTATGCCCTCAAAAATTCTAGTCATCGACGACGAAGCAAGCATTTTGAACCTTGTGACTGCCTACCTGCGGCCAGAAGGGTATGAGGTGCAGACCGCGCAAAACGGCCGTTCGGCCCTCCATCTCGCCCGCACATTCAAACCCGATCTTATCGTGCTGGACATCATGTTGCCAGAGATGGACGGGCTGGAAATGCTGGCACAGTTGCGCCGCGAATCAGATGTATACGTCATCATGCTGACCGCCAAAACAGAGGAAACGGATAAAATCGTGGGACTGTCCGTCGGCGCGGACGATTATTTGACCAAGCCGTTCAGCCCGCGCGAACTCGTCGCCCGCATTAAAGCGGCATTACGCCGTCTGCGCGGCGGCAGCGATTTGCGCGACAGTCAGCTTATGCGCTTTCAACATTTGCAGATTGATGTTGCTGGACGGCGCGTCTGGGCAGAGGGGCGGGAGGTTGAGTTGACCTCCACCGAATTCGATCTGCTCAAAACATTAGCCACCCATCGCGGCATGGTTCTCAGCCGCGAGCAACTGTTGCAACAGGTGTGGGGGCAAAATTTCTTTGGTGAAATTCGGGTTGTGGATGTCCATTTGGGGCATGTGCGCCAAAAATTAGGCGCACATCACGGCATCGTCACCGTGCGCGGCATCGGTTATCGGTTTGAGGCGGAGAGAGATTAACCACAAAGGCACGAAGCGCACGAAGAAAAGCAAGATAATCTTTGTTTGCTTTGTGCCTTCGTGGTTAGGTTATAGGAGTTGAGCATGGTTGCTTATTTACGCCGTCGCTTGCGATGGAAATTATTTCTTTCTTATTTGGCCGTCGTGTTCGTCGGCGGCATCGTCCTGATTGTGGCGATGGAATTTGCCATCCCCCGTGCGTTTGCCCGTCATTTGGCAACGATGGGGATGATTGGCAGTGATCATATGATGGTTGACGGTGCACCCACAGACCATATGGCCGACGATTTGTTTGTGCAGTTCAGAACGGCCGTTACTGAAGCAACCCTCATCGCCCTCTCCGCCGCCACCCTCATCGCCGTCGTTGCCAGCGCGATTATCTCCCGCCGCGTCATCGCCCCTGTGCGCGAAATGATGGTCGCCAGCAGCCAGATCGCTCTGGGAAATTACGGCCGTCGGGTCGCCCTGCCCGCCCATCGTCCCATCGCCGATTTAGACGAGATGGGACAATTAGCGGACAGTTTTAACCAGATGGCGGCACAATTGGAAGAATCCGACACCATCCGCCGCGAACTAATCGGCGATGTCACCCATGAATTGACCACGCCGTTGACCGTCATCAAAGGCTCGATGGAGGGGTTGATTGACGGTGTGCTGCCGCCAGAAACGGAAACCTTTCAACAAGTGGCGCATGAAGCGGACAGGCTGCAACGGTTGGTTACCGATTTGCAGGAACTCAGCCGCGTGGAGGCGGGGGCGTATGAATTGCATCCCAAACCAGTCGATTTAGGGCAGTTGACGGAAAGCGTCACCAGATCATTGCGTCGTCAATTTGAGGATAAGGGGGTGCGATTGCAGCTCCATTCGCCGTCGGGACTGCTGATGGCGGAGATTGATCCAGACCGTATTTCGCAAGTATTGATCAATTTGGTGGGCAATGCGTTGCAATACACACCGTCGGGCGGGCAGGTTGATGTGACCGTTCAGCGCAAGAACAGCAATGCCCAGTTCACCGTCGCTGACACAGGCACGGGGATCGCGGCTGATGATTTGCCCCATCTGTTCACCCGCTTTTATCGGGTGGATAAGTCGCGGGCGCGGACGAGCGGCGGCAGCGGCATCGGGTTGACGATTGCGCGGTATTTTGTGGAGGCGCATAACGGCCGTTTATGGGCAGAAAGTGATGGACTGGGGCAGGGGAGTATGTTCGCGTTTGTGCTGCCATTGATGATAGAACGCAGATGACGTAGATTATCAGGCTAAACGCAGATTTTTTGATAGAAAATCTGCGTTTAGCCTGATAATCCTGAAAAATCTGCATCCTATACCCCTCGCCTTCCCCGATCACAAAAACAATCCTTGCGCCTCTTTCCAGCTAAGGATTTTATTGACGATGAGATTGAGCATATTGGTGATGATGATAGCCGGCAGGAGAATGTGCAGTACTTTGAAGCCCAGATTTTGAAAGGCGATGCCCATCAGCAGCGTTGTCAGCCCGTTTTGTTGGGCGAATGCGATTCGCAGTAAATCTTTTGAGCTGCCGCTGAAAACGATGATCGTTGTCAATGGCTGGATGACGAAATAACCGACTATCGCCAGCAAAAAGCCGAGCCGTAAATCTATGCCGTAGGTGTACATCGCCATGCCGACGACGAAGACGATGCCGTAATAGAGAACGGCCGTTAAGCTCCCCAGATATTTTTCGGGAACTGGCCGTAATAACAGCCCTGTGATGGCGGCCAGCAAAAATGCTTGGGTGAAGAAGGCAAAGATCAATGTCAGTAGAAGTAAAACAAGCGTAATGGCCGGATCTTGCAATACTTTTGTCCATTTTCCCAATGCCCACAGCGCAAATGCCACCCCGACATTTGCCATCAATCCTAGCAGCATCGCTGTGACACTACCCTCAATCGCTTGCCCTGTAATGAGCGGCAGCAAAATCAAAAAGCCAAAAAGGACGGTGACAGGATCATCAAACGAAGCCCACACGCGCAAAATTCCCTTCGCCTCTTGTGACATGCTCTCTTTATCTTGTAGCAAGGTGTCCACCGAAAGCGGATCGATTTGGGTCATGGCCACGGCGAGCAAAAAGCTGATGGAGGCGGGGTAGATGAGATACATCAACGCGCCAGAAGCCATGATTTGTATCGGCACGGCGACGGTGATGACGATAACCGCCAGCCAGCGGCGTTGACGGATCGCGCTTAAATCAATACCGACCACGCTGCCATATAAGCCGACGATGAGGGCGAAGGTGGTGAATGGTGAAAAAACCGCCTGCTCAACAGGGTTGATATTAGTCCATTTGCCCACAAGCGTGCCAAATGCGGTGATGATAATAAAAAATATAAGTTGACTCATACGTCGTGACGCTCCCACCAGATGATGGCTAAAAATGCACCTGCCAATACGGTGAATACAAGAATTATGGCCAGGATATGGGCATATGAATTATTAAGATGCAGTATTGATCGAATGTATAATGATAAAGAATTACTGTCATCCAGCCCGATATTGATCAGCAGGCCGAGCAGTTCAGCCAGAGCCAATACACTGAATATATAGGTGACCCATTTGAGCCGATCTTCCATCTTTTGGCTCTCTTCGTTGGCGATTAGTAGTTGGGCGTTAAAATCGGCGATGCTTTTATTGGCGTTTAGATTGAGAAAGCGTTGGTATGTGTTTTCCACTGTTTGTGCTAATTCGCGCAGGCTGTTGATACGGCCGTGTATCCCATCGCGCCATATTCTTGTTCCCAACGCCAGCGTCAGCTTGTCCAGTAGCACGATATGCCACTCCTCATCAATCAATTTATCCGCGTTATCTATCTCTTCTAACAAATCCATCAACCTGAACTGCAAATCGGATACCTGAATGACAAACTCATTCATCTCACGCAAGACGGTGTAATCTGTCTGTTTAGAATCGCCGAATGAATCATGCAAAACTTCCTGATGCTGATCCACTTCCAGCTTTAATTTATTGATTTCTGGGTCTAGTAAATCGTCCAGAATCCGTAAAAAATGGTAAACGGAAACGGCGAGCTTGAACGAATGGAGAACTGAGGATTCATCAGCTAGATTGAAGCTGGACACCTCATGCGGCACGCCGGTATTGTAATTTTGGATTTTGACGTACAGCGTCCCCTCATAAGCGACGACGACGTAGGTGTCTTGGGCGATGCTCCAGATGCGATCATCGGCCAAAACGTGATGCACGTGATCCATGCTGGCGCGTTCAATCTCCCAGCAGTTCGGTTTGAACACAAATTCGGCCAAACTGCGCCGCTCTTTTTTTACAAACTCTTTCTGATCTTTGCACTTTGTGTCCACTTCAATGGCTGTGAACGGAATCTGAATCTCATGGCGCAACGCTTGCACACGGCGCACATTCAAGCCGCATCCAATGAAGAAATGGGTTCTGATCACATGTGCCAGCGCATCCAGTGTGACATAAGGCGGCGGTTCGTCTGGCTGATGTAGCCATAACGCTTTGATTGGCTCGGTCGCAATGACCGCATAATCAGGATTGAGATGCAAGCCGCTCAACCGATACGCCAAGCTGTTGGGCAGCGTCTCGTCTACTTGCAGCCAAATGGTGATTAAACCTGTGGTTTGCAGTGACAGCAAAAAATTCCAATGGACGATTATTTTTTGTGATAGGTTTAGCTCTTGAAAGAAGGGGATGTCTTGCAAACGGCCGCTATCCACATACGTCTCATGCAGAATGAGCGGGTCGGAAATGGTGTACGGGGTATGTTCGTTGCGGTAATGGTTGGTGTAAAAAGCGGGAATATTGGCTGTTTTGACTTCAAAATGCTGCTTAAATTTGTCAATAAGTTCGGGCGTAACCCCAAGTCCCTGATGTTGATGGGTCTCATCATCGGCTAATAATTGTTCGGTAACGGGAATGTTGTACAAGAAGTAACAACGCATATTACGGATATTCATTTATCACCTGCTATTTATCAATTATCAATTATCAATGTTACCACGCCGCTCGTGCGCCGCAGTTCGACTTGCGCCCCATTGGGAATGTTGGCGATGATGTCGCCATCAAAATCGTAAGCGTAGGGGATATTTTCTAATGAGCAAGCGGGTGCGCTTTGTTGGTCAATCTCTGTATTGACAATCGCCAACGGAGCCATCCCGCGATAAAAAAGCTCTAATAGTACATAAGGGGCGACGGTGGAGCCGCTCCCTTTGGGGAAGATGGCAATTTTGCCCGCCATACTCTGTCCGTTCGCTGGATGTCCTGCCTCTTCAATCTCGCCTGTCGCCCGATTGACAAAGCCTAATAGCGTGATCGGCGTATCTGTCACAAACGCCTCCCCGCGCACCACAAAATCTATCTGCGAAGGCAGCCCATGTCCCGTAAAAGAGGGGGGCGGGGATTGGGAATTAGAAAGCAATGGTACACCCAAAGCCTTCTCTATCTCTATCTCCTCTATCTCTATCTCCTCTATCTCTATCTCCTCTATCTCCGCCTCTCCTGTGGCGACGGCCGTGCAGGCGGCTAGTTTCATAACGCTGGTGGGGATGCTGTTTAGGCCGGACGTGATGTAATGTTCGGCCTTCATGGAGTTGGTGAGAATGTGATGCACCCAGCTTTTGTCGTAGGGGACAACTTCGGGGCAGGTGTTTTCTAGCAGTAGTGCGCCGCTGGCGCGGATCGTGTCAGCGATGCCCGTTTTTTCGGCAATTGCTTTGTTGTGGGCAGAGGTGAAGACCCAAAGCGGCACGCTGCTGACTGTTTTGCCTTTGATCGCATTGGCAGCGGCTCGTAATTCACCAACAGATGCTTGCGGACAGCCGAGAACGATGAGGGAAACGGCCGTTTTTGGCAATAATTCCGCATATCTCGCCGTCAAAGCGGCATCGTCAAAAATCAAGCGATCTTGAAAATCAGGAGTAGGAATATCTCCCATCCCTTCGATATAAAGCATCGGCGAGCCGTAATTGGCCGCCGCCGAAGTCAACGCTTTGCGCTGTTCGTGGCTTAACTCGTCGGGCAATCCTTTGAAAAGGGGGATGGGGCCGAGCGGTGTGTTCCATGATGGCTTGCGCTGTTTGCCGACCCAATCGCCCAAGATGGAAAAGTCTGTCGGCTCGTCAAGCTGTGCGGTGACGATGATCTCTAAGTTTGGAGAACGGCCGTTTTCGTCCAATAGCCCATATTTCGGCGTATATCCCGTCAGCGCACATGCCAACGCTGATAGGCCTGACTCCCGATTGGTTGTCAATTCGCAATATGAATTGCCAAAGGCGATAGCGTTCGATTCAGCCCATGCGGCGATGCCCGCCGTTACTACTCCATCCCACTCATATGGGGTGCAGGATTGGGTTGGGCGCACGCCTAACTGGGCATACCGCTCCACAATCTCATGGTTATGCTGCAAAAAATCGGGGGCGACGATTCGCATATCGTCGAATTGGGCTTCGTCGCATCCAGCTGAGTTGAGCGTCGTCGGCACGGCAACTTGTGCTAAAGGATCGTCGGCTAGTTTGCTCAAAAATTGGCGCAATCCCAGCCCGCCGGTCAAAGGGGAAACGCCGGCAAGATGGGCGGTTTGGATGGGAAGCAGTTCAGTCGCGGCGGCGGCGGCGGCCATGTCTAGCAGCAGCCGCATTGCCATCTGCTTTGCTATGCCGCGCTTGCCGTCAAGCATCGCCTGTTGGTCATCGTTTAGGGGAATCGTTTTCATAATTATTTTAGTAAAAAGAAGTCGGGCTTTTGGTAAAAGCCCGACTTCTGGCTTGGGGAGACTTGACAAATTTTCCTAATGGTACTCGTGTAAAATAAAGTGCTGATGAAATTTGTCAAGTCTTGTCCACGATTTATTGAGAAGATACCATCATCACGTCAACGGGTGCGGGCGCAGGTGTTTTTCGGGATGGTTTTTTCTCTTCGTAATGAATGTACTCGCGCTGGGTGTCATAAGCGAAGTCAATGTCATCATGGGGGGCGAAACCGCGCAGTACCGCTTCCCATACCGTTTCGCGCATGGCACGACGTTGTAATGGCTTGACCAGATAGCGCAATGTCAGCACTACGCCACTGTTGGCGACGCTGGTGTAAACGGTCGGGGTCAAATTTTTGTAGGTAATGATAAAACGGGGGTTTCTGCTTTGGGCGCGGTGCACTTCGCTGCGGCTGATATGTGGTGCTTTCTGTTGTACAACGCGGGTCAAAATCGCTTTTGCTTTTTCCCAATCGCTTTCAAATGTCACCATAATCGGGATTTCTTCCCAAATATAGGCGAATCCTTGACTGTAATTGGCAAAAACGTGGGTAAAAACATGCCCATTGGGGATATGGATGATGCGTCCTGTGCTTTGGTCGGCATCTGCCCAATTACCAGTTTCTAACATGCTGAATTGGAATAGGCGGTTGTCGATAACATCCCCTGTATACTCGCCAATTTGAATGCGGTCGCCGACGATAAACGGCCGTCTCCACATAATAAATACCCAGCCCGCCAAGCTGATGATCAAATCCTGCAATGCGATGGCGATACCCGCCGACAACAGCCCCGCATAGGTGATGAGCGACTGCACGCTCTCGACCCATATCTGCCCAATCAGCATAAAGCCGATGATGACGGAGGTGTAGGCGATAAATTTGCGCCAGCTATATAGTTGACGGACATCGTGCGGGAATTTGCGATAGGCGAAACGGTAGGCGAACTGACGCAGGATGAGTAGGGTGATGATGATAACGGCCGTTTGTGCCAATTGTATTTGTGTCGGCACGCTCAAATGGAATGTTTGTGAAATGTACTCTTCTATTGCTTCAATCATCCGTCACCTGTTTGTTGTTTTAGCTTCTACTCATGTATCTTCTCAGAATACTGAGAAGATACGAATAGAACGCAGGGTAAACGCAGATAAAACAAAGAAATCTGCGTTTACCCTGAAAATCCTGAAAATCTGCGTCCTATCCTCTACATTTTTTGGAGAGAATCTGCCAGACGTTGGTCGTTATGCGTTAAACGATCTCCGCAAACGGCCGTCTCTTCACAAACTTTCCTTCCCCCTTTACGCCAAACCATTCATCTCCGTCAACCAACAGTTTGCCGCGCAAGAACACCTTTTCGGGCAAGCCGCGCAGATCCATCCCTTCGTAGATATTGTGGTCAGTGCGCGTGTGCTGTGTTTGCCAATGGATCGTTTTCGTCGCTTCTGGGTCCCAAATCACGATGTCCGCATCTGAGTCGGGTGCAATCGTCCCTTTTTGTGGATAGAGGCCGAAGATTTTGGCGGGATTGGTCGCCATTAACTCCACAAACCGATTGGGCGAAAAGTGTCCCGCGCCGACTCCGTATGTCCATAACATCGGCAGACGGTCTTCAATGCCGTGGGTGCCGTTTGGCACTTTAGAGAAATCATCGCCGCCCGAATCCTTTCCCGGACTTTCGTACACCTCTCCGTCATAGGTGATCGGGGTCGTGCCGTCAAAGAGGAAGGGGCAATGATCGGTGGCGACTGTTTGCAAACGGCCGTCTGCTAACGCTTTCCACAAATACGCATTATCCTTTTTCTCGCGCACGGGCGGCGAGAAAATCCATTTTGCCCCATCAGGCTGGCGCAAATTATCCGTAGTGGCGAAGAGATATTGTGGGCAGGTTTCGCCCATCACGGGCAAGCCATGTTTGCGCCCGTATGTCATCTGATCGACCGACTCTTCGCAGGTCATATGCACCACATAGAGAGATGCGCCCGCCACTTGGGCGAGGGAGACAGCACGTAGCGTTGCCTCCGCTTCTGACCATGCGGGATGGCTGAGGGCATGATAGATGGGGGCGAGATTGCCATTAGCGACGTTTTGCTTGATGAGCGTATCGACTACATCCCCGTTTTCGGCGTGAACCATCACTAACATGCCTAACTTGGCCGCTTTGAGCATGATTTTGAAGATGGAGCCGTCGTCAAGCATGTACATATCTTTGTAGGAGAGGAACAGCTTTAATGTCGTGATCCCTTCGTCTAACATGCTGTCAATTTCGTCATACACATCGTCGCGCAGGTCGGTGATGGAGATATGCGCCCCGTAATCTATGACTGTCTTATCGGCCGCTTTTGCCCGCCAGCCAGCCAACGCTTCGTGCAGTGTCTCCCCCTTTTGCTGATTGGCAAAGTCGATGTGACAGGTCGTGCCGCCAAACGCAGCCGCTCGCTGCCCCGTATAAAAATCATCGGAGGAGACGGTGGTGAAGAAGGGGAGTTCCATATGAGTATGCACATCAATCCCGCCGGGCATCACCAGTTTGCCCGTCGCATCCACTATTTCTGCGCCGTCTGCTTCTAAATCAGCCCCGATCAGGGCGATTTTGCCGTCTTTGATTAAAATATCTGCTTGGTATGTGTCTGCGGCGGTCACGATGGTGCCGCCTTTGATTAAAAGAGTCATTTTTTCTCCTAAAATGGGAATATGGTAAATTTTATCGGGCGATTCAGCGAATCGCCCCTACCATTCTGCCCTTTGTAGGGGCGACCCGCTGGGTCGCCCAAATTAATTCCAAAGAGGGAGGAAGCCGCTGTTTTGGATGGGGGATAAAACGGCCGTTTCCACATCCAAAACCATTAGCGATGGCGGCTCATCTGGAGTGTCAATTTTGTAGACTTGGGTGAGAAGGAGACGGCCGTTTGCTGACCATCTCAGCCCGCCGTAATGCGTCGTCGCCGTCGTTGCCGTAAGTTGACGCAGTTCCGATCCATCCGTCCGCATCATCCAAATCGAACGGCCGACGGAGGTGCGCGGAGCTTTGCGCCCAAAAGCGATCCATGCGCCATCTGGGGAAAGGGCTGGACGGCCGTCGTCCACCACGCCATCCGTCAATTGCACAATTTTACCCGATTCGAGTGCATAACTGAACAAATAAATCGTTTCGATATAGGAATGTTCATGTTTACTGTGGTCGGTTTCTTCCCCCTGATGCAAAATCGCTGCCGCACGGTCACGGAAATAGATCGTTTGCCCGTCGTTGCTCCAAACGGGCGCGGTGCTGATTTCTGAGCGGACGGTTCGCAATTCCCCCGTTGCCAGCTCAAAAAGTTGAATCCCTTCATCGGGCGAGCCGACATACGCCGCCCACTTCCCGTCAGGCGAAAAAGATGCTGATTGACTGATCCCGTTTTCGTTTTCTAATAAGGGCACGCTTTCGTTGCTCATGGTGTCGAGCCAATACAGCTGCGGGGATGGCGCATACCGCTCAAATAGCAACCGACGGCCGTCTGGATGCCATACTACCTGCCCATACTCCGCTTGCGAATCAGAAAGCAATAATTCATCCCCCCCCCCATCCGCGTCCATCAGCCAAAGCTCGCCCGCACCATTCGCCCCGCTTTGCACATACGCCACCCGTTCCCCATCGGGGGTGATGGCGAATTCAGAAATAGAGCAGCATCTGTCAGTCAGGGGGATGGGTGTGGAGGGGGAAACGGCCGTCTGCCACAATTGCACAATCCCCTCCTCATCATAATCAAGATAAAGAATAGACGGGGTGGGGGGGGAGGCGCAAGCGGTTAAAAGAAGCGACGCAAGTATGCAGGTGAACAAGCGGGCAAGTTTGCAGGTCTGCAAGTATGCAAGTGAGTTCCCACCTGCATACTTGCAACTTGCATACTTGCCTGTCTGCATACCTGCTTAAGAATGAGGATTAAATAAAACCAGAAACTTCCATCTGTCATTCCCCCATCTTCATGAGGGCAGGCTCTGCGAAAGCAGGAATCCACAGTTTGGAAAATCATGGATTCCCGCCTAAAAGAGTTTACCCTCACGAAAGTGGGGATGGGGGCGAGAATGGCAACTTTGGTAGTTAAATAAATCCCCGTTCCTTACTCCCCGTCGTATTCTAACAAAACTTGCTCGTTGCCGTTTTCATCTATATGCAGCAGTTGCAGCGTGCGGCCTGTGATTTGGTATGTATTGGTTGAGGGCAGTAAGCCTAGATAGAGAGCCTCTTGCTGCATGATGCTTTCTGGTTCATTGCATGTCAACGAGGTTGGCTTGACATTGGTGATGCTCATCGCCTCTTTGTTGTAATCCGCTTGGTAGTTGTTGCAGCCGCCAGAGCCGTTGAGATTGCCGTCGTCGTTATTGTCGAAAACGGCCGTTACCGTCGTCCCCTCCAACACAGAAATCATCGCTCCCATGCCATCATAATAGTAAGCCAATGTCCAAGAACTGCCGACTAAGGGAAGCGTTTCTATTGCATTGACGGTGACCGCTTGCTCCGCTTGCACGCTCTGATCATTGCCATTATACGCTTCCAGACGGTAGACATAACTGCCCGCATTACTCAAACAATCTGGTGCGGAGCCGTCTAAGATGGAGCCATCTAAGATGACCGCATCATTGCGTAAAATACGGACAGAATCAGCCCCGCCGCCTGCGCTCCAACTTACCGTCACACACGCCCCTTCATCAATGCTTTCTGGTGCGGCGATGAAATGGTAAATGGCGGGCGGCTGTGCGGTCGGCACGGCCGTTGGTTCTGAGCTTGACGATGGTGTCGGCGATGCGATGGGCGTATCCGATAGATTCACCTTGACCGTGCGCGGCAATTGGCTCACACCGCCTGTCCCTTTCGCTTCAATATGGTAGGTAAGAATGCCCGTCTCGGCAGGACAATCTTGCCGTGTGCCGCTCAATGGCGCACCTTGTTGGATGGGCGCACCGTTGCGGTAAATGTTGACCATTTGCACGTCGCCCGATAATTGCCAACGAATATCCACACATTGCCCGGCCGTGATTTCGGCGGGATCAACCGTGAATCGTTCAATATGGGGCGCGTCCGTCACTGGATCAACATAGATGACAATTTGGCGCACTTCCACGCTCCCATCTGCCTTCTCCGCCCGCAATTCATACGTCGCTTGCACTGGTGGGCACTCCACTCTATTCCCATTTGCTGGCACTGGATACGATTGCCACTCCTGTCCTTGTTGATAGAAATAGGACGCATTAGCGTTGGTCACATTCCACGCAAAGGCGACACATTCGCCGACGGTGATACGGGTACGGTCAGCGGTGAAGCTCATATTGGGGGATGGGGTTTGGGTGGCGGCGGGAGTTGGTGTTGCTGGGCTGGGTATTTCGATGCCTGCCCAGATGCGATTACCGAATTTCTCGCCGTTTGCATCACGCATTGTCCAGAAACTTTGATAGGTATTGGGGGTGAAGGGAGCGAAGAATTGTACGGTGATCTCGTACTCATCACCGGGGCTGACTTCCCCTTGAATCGCGGTCGGCACGCCGCCCATCTCCGCCTCTGGGATGTTTCCGTGCGAGAAAACGAGCGCGTAACTGCTGTCCCATGTACATGTCCCCGTATTTTTGATGCGCCATCCTTTGCGGAAGGATTGTCCCGCCTGCAATTGGGGCGGTGATACCATATTGTTGTCGTCTAAGTTCAAATCGGCTGCGTATTCCATCCCGTTAACGCAGGGACTGTCTCTTATACACA
>WFSA01000183.1 GCA_015486215.1 Anaerolineae bacterium
CCCCGTCTACATCGGCACCCCGACCCCCGATCCGCCGCACGCCATCGTCACCATCAACGACCAGCCGTACCAAACCCATATCATCAGCTACGGCGAAACGCTGGGCTATCTTTCCCAAATTTATGGCAGCGACATCGAAGAACTGTTAGCGGCCAACAATATGCAAGAGAGCGACCTTCTTTATATCGGCCAAGAGATAATCATCCCTGTGCAAGCGAGCGTAGTCGGCTCCAGCTTCAAACTGATCCCCGATAGTGAATTGATGTATGGCGAAGGGGCACGGGAGTTCGACATCACTCAATTTGTCAATCAATATGATGGCTATTTGCGCCAATACAGCCAAGATGTTGAAGGGCAGATGCTGGATGGAACGGCCGTTGTCAATTTAGTCGCCCATCGGTTCAGCGTCAACCCGCGCCTGCTGCTCGCCGCTCTCGAATACCGTGCTGGCTGGGTCACACAAGCCGCCCCCGCTGTCGCCTACTACCCGATGGGACATAGCACGGGCGAGGCGGACTTGTACAGTCAACTCGGTTGGGCGGCGAACCAGATGAATTTTGGCTATTACGGCCGTGCAGAAGGCGGCCTCTCGTCCATCCAATTAAATGACGGCACCCGCGTCACCATCGCCCCCGAAATTAACGACGGGACGGCTGGCGTGCAGCAATGGCTCGCCGCCCATGACGGCGTAACTTACGATAGTTGGATGATAGAAAGCGGCAGCGACGGCTTCTTCGCCACATACAATGCCCTGTTTGGCAATCCATTCGCCTACACCGTCGAACCGATCCTGCCCGATGACCTCACCCAGCCGCCATTACAACTGCCATGGACGAGTGACACCCCTTGGTATTACACCAGCGGGCCGCACGGCGGCTGGGCGGCTGGCTCGGCGTGGGCTGCGCTCGATTTTGTGCCCGAAGGGGAGACGCTCGGCTGTGTGCAGGTGGATGATTGGGTCACGGCGATGGCTGACGGCACCGTCACCCGCTCTGATTTTGGCGCGGTGGTGGTGGATTTGGACAATAGCGGCTACGCGGGGGATGGATGGGCGATCCTGTACATGCACTTAGAACCGCGCGACCGTATTCCCGTCGGCTTCATCGTGCAGACAGGCGACCAACTCGGCCACCCTTCATGCGAAGGCGGATATTCGGATGGGACGCATGTGCATGTGGCGAGATTGTATAACGGCCGTTGGATGGCCGCCGACGGCGCAATTCCCTTTGAAATGTCAGGATGGGTCTCGTCCGGCTTAGGCCGCGAATACGACGGCCTCCTCACTCGCGGCGACACCGTCCGCGAAGCGTGGGTCGGCATCCGTGAAGAGATCAATCGTGTAGACAAGTAGAATGGGTGTGCAAGTTTGCAAGTATGCCAATATATTAGGCATTATTCAAGAATCCATTCTAGCCAAGGCTGTAGAGTGAACGCTTTTCTACATTGCGTCTCTTTTCCATCGTAGAGTACAAAACTATTACTTTTCACCTTTAATTGCGATTGATAATAGAGCAAATTTTTACTCATCCCGCGCTGATACGTCCGTCCTGATTTGATCTCTATCAAATTCAACACGCCATCATCTTCATAAAGTAAATCAACTTCATGCCCAGCCTTGTCACGCAGGTAGAAAAATCTCTTATGTGTATATTGATTCAAATCTTTTTTAATGCGTTCACTGATAAGAAAATTCTCAAAAATTTGGCCTTTTAGATAATGCCCCTCATACCCTTCAACTGTTTTAATCCCCAAAAAATGAGCCAAAACACCCATGTCGTAAAAATATAATTTTGGTGATTTACGTAACTGTTTTTTGATATTTGTGTAGTACGGCTGGAGGGTAAATACTATATAACTTTGACGCAGAATAGAGAGCCAAGATTTAACTGTATTTGGAGAAATCCCAACGCTGTTTGCCAAACTTGTATAATTGATGATATTGCCAACATTTGCTGCACAACTGGTCACAAAATGTATAAACCTATCCTTATTCGCAACATTAAGCAGTGATGTCACATCACGCTCTACATACGTTTCAACATAGTTGGGATACCAATCTGCGGGATTTAATTGATGGTCATAAATACGCGGATAAAAGCCTGAAATTAAAAACTCTTTGTAATCATCAAACCAATACGCTGTATCTTTTAGTTCTTGAAGGGAAAAAGGCAATAGGACAAATTTAGCCACTCTTCCCGCCAATGTCTGCGTAATTCTCTCGTTGAGTTCAAAATTTTGTGAGCCAGACAGCACAACTTTTAGTTTAGGATCGTCATCAACCAATACCTGAATATAAGAGAAAAGTTCAGGTACACGTTGAACTTCATCTATGATGATTTTTTTGCTTTGTGCCAAGAAACTTTGGGGGTCTTCGAGCGCAAAATTACGCTCCACAGGATTTTCCAGATTGAAATAACGATAATCGGGGAAGATATTCCTGATTAATGTCGTTTTTCCCGATTGTCTGGGGCCTGTAATCGCGATCACAGGAAATTTGCGGGATAATTCTAAAACTTTAGGGGTAATTGTGCGCGATATCATGCAGACATAATAACAAAATTGCGCTAAATCCGCAATGCCACTGCGGATTTAGCGCAATATAGTCAATTTCAAAAAGAAACGGTCAAACTATCGAGATAAACAAACCTGCAAACCTGCAACCCCGCCTACTTCTTGCGTCGTTTCTCTGCCCGCTGCCGTTGTGAATGATGCAGCACAACCTTCCGAATTCGCAAAGATTTTGGCGTGACCTCTAGCAATTCATCCTCATGCAAATACTCAATCGCTTCATCTAGCGACAAGCGGCGTGGTGACGATAACGCTTCCGCAATGGCCTTTGGTACAGCGCGATGTCCCGTCAAATTTTTGGTGCGGTTTATATTGATAACCAGCTCGCTGTCATAAATATGCTCACCAACGACCTGCCCGCCATACACATCTTCGGGCGGCCCAACAAAGAATTCGCCGCGCGTGGTCAAGTGCATCAGCGCGTACATACTTGTCTTGCCCGTCTCCAGCGAAACCAGCGACCCCAATTGATGGCTTACAATTTCGCCTGCATAGGGAGAAAAATTGTCGAATAAAGTGTTGTAGATGCCTGTCCCGCGTGTTGAGGTCAAAAAGGGTTGACGGAAGCCTAACATCCCTCGCGTCGGCACTAAATACTCGGCATAGACCGTGCCGTCGTCCCCATATTTCATCATCTGGGCGATCCCTTTGCGTTTGCCCAGCCTCTCAGCGACCGCACCCCAATGATCTTGATGCACTTCAAGGAAAACGCGCTCAATCGGCTCAACCACTTTCCCATTTTCATCCTCATGGAAAATGACTTCTGGGCGGCTGATGGCAAGTTCATATCCTTCGCGCCGCATCGTCTCGATCAATATCGCCAAATGCAGTTCGCCTCGTCCAGACACGATGAATTCTGTTGCTTTATTGGTCAATTCTACCCGCAAAGCAACATTGCTCTCCAACTCATCGAGTAATCGGTTTTTGATTTGACGGCTGGTGACGTATTTGCCCTCACGTCCAGCGAAGGGGCTATCGTTAACACGGAATGTCATCCGCACGGTCGGCTCTTCTACTTTGATGGGAGGCAGGGGGATGGGATTTTCGGGGTCGGCTAAGGTGTCGCCTATGCCGACATCGGCTATGCCAGCGATGGCAACGATGTCGCCAGCCTGCACGCGCTCTTGCTCTTTGCGCTGCAAGTCGCGGTAGGTGTAAAGGCGATTCACTTTTTCCATTTTCTGGTTGCCATCGGCCAAAATATGCATGATCGGTTGTCCAGAGATGATGTTACCGCTATTGAGCCGGCCAATAGCAATTTTACCGACGTAACTGCTGTATTCCAGCGTGGTGACGAGAAGTTGGGTGGGGCCGTCCATATCGACGATGGGGGCGGGGAGTTTGTTTAGGATGGTGTCGAACAACGGCCGTAAATCATCCTCCATCTCATCCGCTTCAAATCCAGCCCGTCCTTCCAATGCCCGCGTATAAACAACGGGGAAATCAGTTTGTTCGTCGCTCGCTCCCAAATCAATAAAGAGGTCAAATGTTGCATCGACAACATAATCGGGACGGGCAGCGGGGCGGTCAATTTTATTGACAACGACGATCACCTTCGCCCCTTTTTCGAGTGCTTGACGCAATACAAAGCGCGTTTGCGGCATTGGCCCTTCAACTGCATCCACCAGCAACAGCACGCCATCAACCATATTGACGATACGCTCCACTTCGCCGCCAAAGTCGGCATGGCCCGGCGTATCTACAAGGTTGATGGTTACGCCGTCATAGACGATGCTCGTATTTTTTGCCAAAATGGTGATGCCGCGTTCCCGTTCTAAATCATTGGAATCCAGTATGCGTTCAGTTACTTTTTGATTGGCACGAAAGACGTTTGTCTGCTTCAACATACCGTCTACTAATGTCGTTTTGCCATGATCAACGTGGGCGATGATGGCGATGTTTCGTATATCTTCTCTTGGTTTTAATGTCATGTTGCCAGTTGCGGGGTTGCAGAGTTACGGAGTTACGGGTTACGATGTTGCGAAAGTTTCTACCCTCGCCGTTTTGTAACCCGCAACTTCGCAGTTCCGCAATTCCACCATAAAAAAGCCCGACCATTTTGGTCGGGCGATTGATTGCTTTTAAGTTGAAAGATTGATTGTATAAGCGGTTTCGGTTTATGGCAAAATAACAGTAGGGGCGATTTGCTGAATCGCCCAAGATAATATGAATTATACGGGTGTCATTATCGTAAACTTAACGATTTATCATTCCCCCATCTGCATGAGGGCAGGCTCTGCGAAGGCAGGAATCCACCTCTCAGGGAAGTATGGATTCCCGCCTGCGCGGGAATGACAGTCAAATATATTCGTTAAGTTTACGAATATGATACGGGTATTACAATCCCAGTTTTGTCTCTTTTACGAGATGGTCAACAACGGCTATTAAAGCCTCATCTCTATTATCACTTCCGCCATGACGTTTGTATACAGCCAACTGACGATCCGCACTTGTTCCCCGCGCCAAAATTGTGCGTACAAACTCAACCTCATCCCGTGTATCCAATTCTGTCGTCACATCTTCAAGAATGATTAGCAATTCATCCATCAATACTGCAAAGGGGACGGATTTTTGGCGGCCAAAATCAATCATATTGCCATCAATACCGTAACGCACCGCCCGCCATTTATTTTCTGTGATGTGCATGTGCCGATATTGCCGCCATGACAAATTTTGCTGACGTAATTTGATTAGTTTGGCGCAAATCGCTTGGAATAGAGCCGCGATACTGACCGCCTCATCCACGGTCGTACAAATATCATTGATACGGAATTCCAGCGTATCAAAAATTGGATGGGGACGAATATCCCACCAAATTTTTGCTGTCGTATCCTCTTTGCCAAACGCGCCGACTTTTGCCATCGTCTCCTCAAAGCGTTTGTACTCTGCCCATGAGGTGAAGGTGTGGGGCAGACCAGTACGCGGCATCGCTTCAAAGATGACGCTACGGTACGATTTTAAGCCTGTGTTACGGCCGTGCCAAAACGGAGAGCTGGTGGAGAGTGCCAACATATGGGGGATGAAGTAACGGGCTTGATTCATCACATCAATCATCAAATCTTTCTGATTACCAAAGCCGACATGGACGTGCATCCCAAAAATAAGCAGGCGTTGTGCCACCCCTTGCATATTATCCAGCAGTTCACGATAGCGCACCCCTTCGGTGATGGATTGCTCATCCCAACGGGCAAATGGATGGGTAGAGGCGGCCGCAATCTGCACCCCATTCTCCTCAGCCATTTCGATAACAGAGCGGCGCAAGCGTATGATCTCTTTGCGTACTTCTTTAACATCGCTGCACACATTACTGCCAACTTCAACTTGCGACTGCATAAACTCAGGCTTGAGATCGATCTTTTTATCGCGTTGCTCATCTAGTGATAAAAATTCACTGATATAAGCGTGCAGGTTGCGTGTTTCTGGATCGATAATTTGGTACTCTTCTTCAACGCCTAATGTCAGAGGGGGTAATGAACTCATAAGATTCTCCTGTAGGACAAGTTTGCAAACTTGTCTTACGGCCAGCTGCGTAAAAATTGAACGAGCAGGCGTGCGCCAAAACCAGTGCCGCCTTTCGTAATATAGCCTTTGTTTTTATCTGTAAACGCCATTGACGCGATATCGAGATGCGCCCATGCGTAGTCGGTAAACTCTTGCAGAAAAACGGCCGATGTTCCCACACCGCCATACCGCCCGCCGCCATTTTTCATATCAGCCACATCGGAATCAATCGTGCGTCGATACTCTTCCCAGAGAGGAAGATGCCATAGGCGTTCACGAGTCGCATCACTAGCAGCCATCAATTTGCCGCGCAGTTCAGCATCGTTGCTAAACATGCTGGCCGATACGTCCAGCCCCATAGCGATGATGGAAGCTCCTGTGAGTGTGGCGAGGTCTATGACCGCTTTCGGTTTGTAGTTGGCGGCGTAGACAAGACCGTCGGCCAGCACCATGCGCCCTTCGGCATCGGTGCTGATGATCTCTATTGTTTTGCCATTGCTCGCTTTGATGATGTCGGCGGGGCGGTAAGCGTCTGCGTCGGGCATGTTTTCGGTGGCGGGGACGATGCCGACGACGTGTAGAGGAATATCTAAGATGCCGACCGTTTTCATCGCGCCTAAAACGGCCGCTGCGCCTCCCATATCTGATTTCATCAATCCCATATTGGCGGATGGTTTGATGGAGATGCCGCCGGTATCAAAGGTGATCCCTTTGCCGACAAGGACGATTGTGTCTAACTCATCACGGTCTGCGTTATGTTCCAGCACAATAAATTTGGGTTTGAAGCCTGCCCCTTGTGCGACAGCTAAAAACGCGCCCATTTTGCGCTTTTTTGCCCATTTGCGCCCGCCGACAATGAGTTTCATCCCATGCTCATGGGCGATCTGTTTGGCGGTATCGGCTAATTTTTGCGGGGTGGCGATATTGGGCGGCATATTGACGAGATCGCGGGCGAGGATGGTTCCTGCGGCGGTGGCAACTGCCGTTTTCACCCCATTCTCAACCGCCGTCATTTTGTCCGCGTCCATTTCAACCAATGTTAGCGTCTCAATTGCGTTGGACGGCTCTTTCTTTTTGTCGGCATCGTAGGTATAAAGCGCGAGTAGAGCGGATTCGATGGTGGCTTGCACGGCCGTTTCCACATCCAAGCCGCCCACGCCCGCCCCATGCACGATAGAAGCGACCTGCGTGCCGTTCAATGCGCGGGCGTGTTTGATCGCCGCCGCCGATGCTTGCCGCACCGCTTCCAGATCAAACGTATCCCGCTTGCCCAAGCCGACGATCAACACCCGCTTGGCAGCCATCGCCCCGCGCGGATAAATCACGCCGACTTCGCCCATCTTGCCTGTTAAATCACCAGCCGCGATGAGATCGCTGATCGCGCCATCAAGCGCATGATCAACCGCTCCCGTCGCCCCGCTTGGGGTAATGACATCATCAAATAAATTAACAATAATGGTATCAGCATTACTGTTCTGGATATTTCCTTGTTTTGTTTGGATATTCATAATTAATTACATGCAGGGAAAGCGCATAGAGTGGTTCACTCGTATCTTCTCAGTATTCTGGGGAGACTTGACAAATTTTCCTAATGGTACTCGTGTAAAATAAAGTACTGATGAAATTTGTCAAGTCTTGTACACAATTTGTTGAGAAGATACGTTCACTCTATCTCTAGCTCCATCCTCTAGCTCTCTTCTACTTCTTCTATAAATGTCATCCGCAATTTGCCGAATCGGATTAAATCACCGTTGCGGATGCGGCTGGGAATACGGGGGGTAAGACGGACATTGTTGACAAATGTGCCATTGGTGCTGTTCAAATCTAATAATTGCCATCCTGCCCCCGATCGGCGCAGATAAGCGTGTTCACGAGAAACGCCGGTACTGCTGCCACCATGCGGAGAAAGGTTCACGTCAGGCTGTTTGTCCATACGGGAATCTACACGGCCGATTAAAAGTTCATCTTGCAGGGGGGCTGGGACTTTACTATTATCACCTTCAATGATGAAGTAGGAGTTGGTGACGGACGGGACTGATTGAACTGGATTAAAAACAGTCGTCTCTATCTGCAATTTTTCCAAATCTGTCAATTTAGCGGGAACAGCATTGAGAGCAGAGATGAAGGCGGACATTGTGGGATAACGATCAACTGGCTTTATTGATAATGCCCGTAAAATAGCTAAATCTAACGCATGTGGAATAGTTTTATTGTACACAAAAGCTGGTGTTGGCGGTCTATGCAAACGGTTGAACGTGATGTCTAGTTTGGTATCCCCGCCAAACGGCCATTTGCGCGTCAACAGACGGTAGAGAAGGATGCCAAAGCTATAAATATCGGTACGATGATCAACGTCTCGACCACGAATCTGCTCTGGTGATAAATAGAAGGGGGAGTCAGCGATCTCACCACCCTCTATTCCTTCCGTGTACAGCGATAATAGTCCAAAGTCGGATAACAACGGCCAATCGGTACGGGGCAGAAAGATATTCTCTGGCTTGATACTGCAATGGATGATATTTTTTGAATGGGCGTAGGCGATGGAATGGGCGATGGGAAGGGTGTAAACGGCCGTTTCTACCCATGTCAGCGGCTTATAATCGGGCAATGCACCAACCGTCCTGTTTGGCACATACTCCATCACAATATACGGCATCCCCTCTGCCTCACCATAATCATAAATGGTGAGAATATGGGGATGATGTAAGTCGCTGATACTATTTGCTTTGTGGTGGAAGCGGGCAAGAACTTCCTGATTAGCGGTAGGCTCTATTTTTAGGAATTTGATGGCAACCCAGCGTCCAAACTGGGGCTGGAATGCACGATAGACAACGGCCGTTTGGCTGCGGCCAATTACAGCTTCGATCTCATATTGACCCAGCTTGCGCCCGATCCAATTCAATTGCCCATTACCCATAGATTATGACTTTGTAACTATACAACTGTAATACCAAAATTGGTGTCTTCTCAAAAAATTGGGGACATGAGTACAGCAGATTTGAAAAAGAACAGATTAACTTGACTGACACAATCTGTTCCTTTCTTAATTTGCTGTACTCACCCCGAAATATTAAGATCTTACCAAAATTGGTTCAATTTTTCTAACGTGGTTGACAAGGACATTATACAACGGCTGACAGATAATAATCAACAAAAACAGTATCGTATGAAAATTCCCAATTCTGCTTCACCGTTCTAGGGCGATTGCAACCTCCAAATCGCACTGTTAAATTCCAAATTTACACCGTTTTTAGCAGCTCTGCAATTGACATAACATGTGGATTGCGGGGAATTTATGCGTTATGATTGCCGTGATCGGTTTCATGATCGGTTTCGTGATCGGTTTTTTCGATTTTTAATCACGAAAACGATCACGAATTAAGGCGAGGTTGCAATCGCCCTATCACCGTTCATAGCAGTTAGTAGTCTCGCCTTCTTTTTGTTATACTGCTATCCAAATTCAACGATAAACAGAAAGGAAACTGTAGAAAAATATGGATGATGAGTCAGCTTTAATCGAACGCGCCAAGACGGATAAGGAAGCGTTTGGTGAACTATACGAACTATATGCAGAGCGTATTTATAAATACATCTATTACCGCACCAGTAATCACGCTGAGGCAGAAGATTTAACATCCCGCGTTTTTGAACGTGCGCTAAAGCATATCGGCCGTTATGAAAATCGCGGCGTTCCCTTCTCCGCTTGGCTCTACCGCATCGCCCACAATTTAGTCGCCAATTATCATCGTGATCGTAGCCGACGACAACTCATCTCCTTAGATAACATAAGCCAATGGCATATTCATGAAGACGGCCCCGAGTTAGCCATCGAAACAGATGAGGATAAAGAGACCTTGTTGAGAGCAGTTCACCGCCTTCCCGCCGACCGACGTGATTTATTACTTATGAAATATGTCGAAAAAATGCCCAATGCCGAAATTGGGGACATTATGGGACGGAGCGAAGGGGCGATCAAATCCCTCTATCACCGCACATTACTCACATTACGTGCCGAATTAGGAAAAGACAAAAAACCAGCCCCCAAACGACGTAGCTTTTCCCGTCGGCAGGGTTAATACATCTATCAGTAGTTCATTGTTCATCAATTGTTAGAGGTTAATATGTCAAAAACAGCAATCATTGTGGATAGCACAGCGTATATCCCGCAAGAGTTAGTCGAAAAATATAATTTATATGTCATCCCCCTAGTCGTCAATTGGAGCGGGGAGACACTGAGAGATAATATAGACATCAGTGCCGACGAGTTTTATACACGATTGGATCAAACGTCTGATGCTCCCACAACGTCACAGCCATCGGCTGGAGAATTTGTGGCAATCTTTACAGAAGCGGCAAAAACGGCCGATTCGGCCGTTGCCATCCTGATTTCTGGCGAACTAAGCGGCACAGTCGCTTCTGCATTAGCGGCTAGAGATATGATGGAAAATTTCCCCATCGAGATCGTTGATTCACAAAACACCTCAATGGCCTTAGGATTTTTGGCTTTGGCGGCGGCACGAGCGGCAGAAGAAGGGATGGATCATACTGGTATTGCAAAAATGGTACGGGATGTGATGGAACGGATGAGCATCGTATTTGTGGTTGATTCGTTAAAGTATCTGCATCGCGGTGGACGCATCGGCGGCGCATCCCGCTTTGTGGGATCGTTACTATCCATCAAACCTGTGCTGCATTTGGCAAACGGCCGTGTTGAGCCATTAACCAAAGTACGCACCAAGAAAAAGGCGGTCAAGCATGTGCTGACGATGGCGCAAGAGGCAATGGCTGGCAAGTCCAACGTCCGTGTCGCTATTTTGCACGCCTCCGCGCAAGCAGAAGCGGAAAAATTAAAGACATCGGTATCAAAGACACTCAACCCCGTTGAAATTTTCATCACCGACATCAGCCCTGTTATCGGCACGCATGTTGGACCAGGAACGCTCGGATTAGCGTATTACGCTGATTAAGAAATAAAAATGCCGTCTCCAATGAGACGGCATTTTTATGCTGTCGCGTCGTCAATCATTGAGCGCAAATCATCGCCGTCAAAAATGTAGGATTGACGGCAGAATTGGCAATCGACTTCGGCTTGACCATCCAACTCCAGTAGCTCCTGTAGTCCCCCTTTTCCCAGAGAGCTTAACGCTTGCGCCATGCGCTCGTAGCTACATGAACATTGAAAGCGCAACGGCCGTTCCTCCAATAAATCATACTCCACATCGCCAAACCAACGTGCCAGCACCTCTTTCAGCGTCTGCCCATCAGCCAGCATCTCATCCATCGGCGGCAATGCCTCAACTTTTTTGACCAATTCCACAAAAGCGGGCGCATTATGGGGCGGCATAGATTGCAGAAGCATTCCACCAGCATGAACGACGCGTCCATCCTTTCCCACCGTCACCCCAATCCGCACATCCGATGGGATTTGTTCTGATTGAAGCAGGAATTGGGTAATATCTTGATCGATTTCGCTGGTTGGCAGGGCGACACTGCTCACGTGCAGTTCTTTTAGCTTCACATCTTTAGCCACGGTCAGCACACCCACTCCAATCGCCTCAGCCACGTTTTGCGTGCCATCAGCCAAAAGGGGCAGATTGAGTGTCGGATCGCCGACATAGCCGCGCAGTACGCCGTAACTATCGGCCTCCACAATCAGCTTACCCAACGCGCCATTGCCTTCAATCCGCATCGCCAGCCGATGCCCCACTTTGAGCATCGCGCCCAGCAATGCGCCGCCAGTTAAGGCTTGTGTTAAAGCGGCCGTTGCCGTCGCCGCTGTCCCATGTTTATCACAAATTTTGTTTGCCAAATGGGCATTGCTGCACAACAAAACCCGCACATTGGCCTCTTTAGAAATCGCTCGAATGATATAATCGTTCATTTAATACTCACCAATCAATTGTCAATGGTCAATTATCAACGGCTTGTTGCTCATTGCTCATTGTTAGTTTTAGTCCTTTTTTTAGGCTGATGCGGGGGCGGTATCCCAGCAGGGCGCGGGCGCGGCTGATGTCGGCGACCAGCCGTGTTACACCGCCCGATTTTTCTTTGTTATAAAGGCGATTGACGGAACGGCCACTTACCATTTCGATCAAGTCGGTGAGATCATTAACGGTCGTTTCCACCCCGCTGCCGATATTGATCACTTGCCGATTGACTCCCTTCACCGTTGCCGCGCTCTTTAATGCCGCCACCACATCTGAAATATGGACAAAATCGCGGCTTTGGCTGCCATCCCCATAAATGATGACGGAGCCGCCCGTCATCGCTTGCCGCAAATAGCGCGGAACGACGGGTGCGTGCGACGAGGGCAGTGCCTGCCCCGCCCCATACGCATTAAAAATACGCAGGGCGACCGTTTCGATCCCCCATCGCTCCCCAATTGTATGGATATATTGCTCGGCCGCCCATTTGCTGACCGCATAAGGGGAATCGGGCGCAGGAATATCGTTTTCGTGGACGGGTTGATGGGGTTGACGGCCGTAAACCGCTCCCGATGATGTGAAGACCACCCGCCCTACGCCGCTGTCGCGCATCGCCTCCATCAAACTAACTGTGCCGACCACATTCACCTGACTATATTCGCGTGGATGGAGCAACGACTCCGCCACCGACACCCGCGCCGCCAAATGATACACGCAATCCACATCATACAAAAGCGACCACAACAAGGGGATATCGTTCACGCTCCCCTGCACGAAATTGATCGCTGGATGTATCCCGTCCGCCGTCGTGCCGTTACTCAAGTTGTCCAGCACGCAAACGTCGTGACCATCAGCTGCTAATTGATTGGAAACGGCCGTTCCCAAAAATCCTGCTCCACCCGTGACTAAAAATTTCATACCCTAATCATAGCTGAATAATTAATAATTAATAATTAATAACGTATCTTATATCTTCTCAGTATTCTGGGGAGACTTGACAAATTTTCCTAATGATACTCGTGTAAAATAAAGTGCTGATGAAATTTGTCAAGCTTTTTATCTGTGTTCATCTGTGCAATCCGTGTCCAATTTTGGAGGTTGCAATCGCCCTGCCAATCGCCCTAGCCAATCGCTCGGCTTATTTTGTTATTTGTTGCGGGAATCGGAATTCCCGCAACGCTCCACCAGATAGGTATCGGGAATTCCGATTCCCGATACAGGCAGCGTATATCATCTAAGAACTTCCGCCAAGCTATACTAGCCAATCGCTCGGCTTATTTTGCCCGCGCATGACGGCCGTGTTATACTCTTTATCACATTTTGAATATTTTTAATCTTGAAAGTGGGTTCACCCCGCTTTTTTTGTTTCTATGGCAGATTGCCCCTCCCAAATGGCGGGAATGAGGGCGGTAAGGCCGATAAACTGGACTGATGAAATGAAAAGCGCATTTATTCTGGCATTCAACGAAATTTGTGAAGAACGCGGTCTCTCAAAAGATGACGTTTTTCACGCTCTGGAAACAGCCCTCGTCTCCGCTTACCGACGGGATATGGGAGTCAGTGCCTCTCAAAATATTGAGGTGGAAATTGATCCGCACACGGGCGCACCGACTGTCTACGCAGAAAAAGAAGTGACTGACGAAATATACGACAATCGTACTGAGATTTTGCTTGCCGATGCCCACAAACAAGGGTTGACAGAAGCCAAACTCGGCGATTTGGTGATGGCCGACAGCACAACAAAAAGTTTTGGGCGCATTGCCGCCCAAACGGCAAAGCAAGTGCTGTTACAGCGCGTCCGCGAAGTTGAACGGGAACACCTTTTTGAAGATTTTTCGGAACGGGAAGGGGAGTTGGTCAACGGCACGGTGCAAAGCATCAGCGGGCAGCATGTCACCATCGGCTTGGGACGGACGGAGGCGATTTTGCCCCGCAGTCAACAAGTTCGCCGTGAACGGTATCGCGCCCATGATAAAATTCGGGTGTATGTGCTGGAAGTGCGCCGCACCAATCGCGGGCCGCAGATTTTTGTCAGCCGTAATCATCGTAATTTATTGCGCCGTCTTTTGGAATTAGAAGTGCCAGAAATTTATAATGGGCAGGTTGAACTCAAGAGCATTGCTCGTGAAGCTGGGCAACGCTCTAAAGTGGCTGTGCAAGCGTTGCAGCCGGGTGTTGATCCTGTTGGCGCATGTGTCGGTATGCGCGGGGTGCGGATTCAAAGCATCGTGCGTGAACTGAATGACGAAAAGATTGACGTGATCGAGTGGAATCCAGATCAAACACAATTCATCGCCAAAGCGTTAAGCCCGGCTCGTGTTTCCCATGTCTTTTTAGAAGATCATCCAGACAAGGGAAAAACGGCCGTTGTCATCGTTCCCGACGATCAACTTTCGCTTGCCATTGGGCGCGAAGGGCAAAATGCGCGATTGGCAGCCAAGCTGACAGGATGGCGCATTGATATAAAGAGCCTGACTGAAGCGGCCGCTGAATCATTGGCGAATCTGAAACATGCAGATGCCGATCCCGCTATCACTAAAAACAAAGATCTGCTGGACAGAGCGCATGAGATATTGGAGAAGAATGAGGCGGGCCGCCCCATCACTTCCGAAGATTATCGCGCCCTCAGCCGTATCGTATACGGAGTAGAAGGCAAAATTGTCGCCACGCGGGTCGCTTCTTATGAAGAGGTTCGCCAGCAGCGGGTGAAGGCACGCAAGCAAGTGCCGGCAGTCGCTTGGACATTGCCATTAGATGCGTTGGATCTGCCCGGCCGCGCTCATAATTTATTGCTCGACAATAAGGTCGAAACGGTCGGTAGTGTGCTGTACCATTTGGCTATGGGCGATAAACATTTATTGGATTTCAAAGGATTTGGTGAAAAGACATTAGATGATGTGAAGGCGCATGTACTGGCGTTTGAGTTCCCTGTGGAAGATGGTGCCGAGGAAGATGCGGAGATGGTGGGTGAGATGGTTGTAACGGTCGTTTCCTCCACAGAAAAGGCCGAAGAACCGATCGAAGAAGTTGTCGAAGAGCCACTTGAAGAAGATGCCGAAGTTGTCGAAGAAATTGAGGAAGAAGAAATCGTTGAAGAAGAGCCAATTGACGCAATTGATGATCTTTCTAAATCGTTGGTTGATATTAAACCAAAAGCAAAACCAAGGAAGAAAATTAAACCTTCTGTCATCATTGCACGTAAGCCGCGTCACGAAATTGGCGGCGATAATGATGACGCTGCTGATGACGGAAGCCGTAAAGGCAAGAGTCTTATCTTCGACGAGAAGATTGGCAAAGTTGTGGTTAAGCGTAAACGTAAGCGCAATCGCCAGCAAGATGATTGGGACGTGGATGATTGGGATGAATTTTAGCCGCTACTCCCTTTGCATAATTAAGATTGGAAATACCTGCTGACGTATCTTCTCAGTATTCTGGGGAGACTTGACAAATTTTTCTATTGATACTCGTGTAAAATAAAGTGCTGATGAAATTTGTCAACTCTTGTCCACGATTTATTGAGAAGATACCTGCTGACATGCGTTGGCAGGTATGAAAACAGATGAATAATATCCCGTTTTAGCATGAAAGTTAACAAAAACGGCCGTTAGTATGGGTAACGCAAAACAACCCACACGTAAACGGCAAAAGAAAAAACCGCAGCGCAGTTGCATTGTTTGCCGCCAAAAGACGGACAAACGGCAATTGACGCGCGTTGTAAAAACGCCTAATGGTGTCATCATTGACCACACTGGAAAACAGAACGGTCGTGGTGCGTACCTTTGCACTCAACCCTCCTGTTGGAATGCAATCGAAAAAAACAGGCGTATACTGGATCAGGCATTAAAAACAGAAGTCAAAGCAGACGATATTATCGCTATTGTCGCCCATAAGCCGGCCAGTATGAGCAGTGGAGGGGAAAGATAGCGAAGGAGCGAACAAGGTATGGCAGAAAACTCCATCCAAATACCTGACTTTATCACCGTGCGCGATTTGGCGCAGACGATGGAAGTCAGCCCTATCAATGTCATTAAGCAGTTGATGAGTAATGGCATTATGGCGAATATCAATCAAGAGATCGATTATGACACCGCCTCCATCATCGCCGAAGAGATGGGATTCATTATTGAATCCGCTGTCGAAGTTGCAAAAGTAGAAGAAGCGGCGGCCGTTGTTGAAAAAGCAGGCGAACTCGCCTGGCGCAAAGTGTTATCCGCTGAGGATGACAAAGACCTCGTCCCCCGTCCCCCTGTGGTGACGATGCTGGGGCATGTTGATCACGGCAAAACATCCTTATTAGATGTGATTCGCCGCACTAATGTGCAAGAAGGAGAAGCGGGCGGCATTACACAGCATATCGGCGCGTACCAAGCGGTGCAAGATGGACAACTCATCACCTTTTTGGACACTCCCGGCCATGCGGCGTTCACCGCCATGCGCGCACGCGGCGCACAGGCGACAGATATTGCCATCTTGCTGGTAGCAGCTGATGATGGATTGATGCCGCAAACGAAAGAGGCAATTGACCACGCTCAAGCGGCCAACGTGCCGCTCATCGTCGCCCTTAACAAAATCGATCTGCCCAATGCTAACCCGCCAATGGCGATGCAGCAATTGAGCGAGTACGGTTTGATTCCTGACGAATGGGATGGGGATACGATGGTTATTCCTGTGTCGGCGAAGGAAAAAATCGGCATTGAAGATTTGCTGGAAGGGATTCTGCTCGTCAGCGAAGATTTAAACCCCCGCGCTAATCCAAAAGCATCACCGACTGGCACGGTTTTGGAAGCACAATTGGCACGCGGACAAGGGCCGATGGTCACTGTTCTGGTACAGAATGGTACGCTGCGTCAAGGGGATACGATGATTATTGGTCAACATCACGGCCGTATCAAAGCGATGTATGATTTCAAAGGCAAGAAGGTGAAAGGTGCCGCTCCATCTACCCCTGTATCTGTATCCGGCCTCAATGGCATCCCCAAAGCAGGCGACCAATTCCACACTGTAAAAAATCCTAAAATCGCACGCAAAGAGATCGCCGATATAGCGTATAATGCGCGGACTCAACCAGCACAAACTGGCTCGTCGGCTAGTTTAGAAGCATTTTTTGCTAATCTGCAAAATAGTGGATCAAAAACATTGAACTTGATCATCAAAGCTGATGTGCAAGGCTCTGTGGAACCGATCACCCAATCATTGGAAGGGTTGAGCTATGATGAGATTACGGTCGAAATCATACACGCCTCCACAGGCAATATCACCGAAAATGATGTGATGCTGGCGGCCGCTTCTGACGCGATTATCATGGGATTTAATGTGGGTGCGGATGCCATCGCCCGTAACGCTGCTGCCAGTGAGCGGGTGGAGATCAAAGAGTACAGCATCATCTACAAGCTGATTGAGGACGTGGATAAAGCGTTGAAAGGGTTGCTCGATCCTGTATTTGAAGAAGTTGTGATTGGTCGTGCTGAGGTGCGTGCTGTTTTCCGTATTCGTGGCGTGGGACAGATTGCAGGCTCGTATATGCGTACTGGGGTTGCCAAACGTAATTCAAGTGCGCGGCTTATTCGTGATAATAAGTTATTGCATACAGGCAAACTCTCCAGCTTGAAACATTTGCAAGATAATGTGCGTGAAGTAAAAACAGGGTTTGAATTTGGCGTTAATATCGTCAATTGGGACGATTATAAAGAAGGTGATATTTTGGAATTCTTTGTCATAAAAGAAGTTCCGGTAAGCTGATGAGGTAGAGATAGAGACGGTTGTTTCCGCTCTCTATCTCTATGTATAAGAGTATGAGCAAAATTCGTCGTCAGCGTGTGGCTGATCAGATACAAGTAATTATAAGCGAGCTTTTCCTGCGTGAATTGAGCGATCCGCGCCTGACTGGTTTGTCGGTGACGGATGTGGCGATTGACCGCGAATTGCAATACGCGGATGTGTATGTCAACACATGGGATCGGGAGATTGATCGAGATAAGACGATTCTCTTATTGGAAAAAGCGACTGGGTTTTTGCGCTATCAATTAGGGCAGCGCATACGATTACGGACGGTTCCTAATCTACATTTTCATTGGGACACATTGTTAGAACAAGCGGAAGCGGTGGATTCGATTTTTGACACATTGGATATTCCACCAGAAGAGCCAATTGATAATTGATAATTGATAATTGATTTGGAAAGCAGGCATTGATGAAAACAACAACGAAGGTAATTCAAGATGCGGTTATGGGAGCCGAGCGGATTGCGGTTATTACACATATTGGACCAGACGGGGATGCGCTGGGGTCGTTAACGGCCGTTGGCCTCTATCTCCGCTCTTTAAGCAAAAGTGCGACGCTGTTTTGTGAGAGCAGCATCTCGCGTCGTTTTGATTTTTTACCTTTGATCAATAGTGTGCGGCAGGATGTGCTGACGGACTCGGAGTACGATTTGATCATCGCGGTAGATTGTGGTGATGCGGAGCGGATGGGGCAGCCGTTCACAGATATTCCAGAGCCAAAACCATTCATAATCAATATCGATCATCATATCTCCAATACAAAATTTGGGGATGTTAATGTGGTGGGCAAAACGGCCGTTTCGGCTACCGAAGTCTTATTCGAGATATTTAACGAACTGGAAGTCACTTTCACCTCTGAGCTTGCCACCTCGCTGCTCACAGGGTTGGTGACAGACACCCTTGCCTTCCGTACCGTTGGTGTGACAGGTAATACGCTGAAAATAGCGGGGGCATTGGTCGATGCGGGCGGTGATTTGAGCGTTATCACCATGCAGACGATGATGTTGAAAAAACCATCAACATTGCCATTGTGGAAAACGGGCATCAATAAAGCGAAGTTTGTCGATGGTGTTTATTGGACAAGTATCAGCAAAAAAGAGCGTAAAAAAGCGAACCATCACGCCCTCAGTTCTGACGGATTGGTCAACTTTTTATCTAATTTGGAGGATGCGGCATTAGGCGTTGTTCTTGTTGAGGCGGACAGCGGCATGATTCATGTCAGCTTCCGCTGCCGTCCTCCGTTTAATGTATCGGAGATAGCTCTTAATTTGGGCGGCGGCGGTCATGTATTGGCTGCTGGATGCAAATTGCCCGGCCCGCTTGTCAAAGCGGAAAAGCTGGTCGTAGAGATGAGCCGTGACGCTGTTCTTCAGCAGATGCAAGATTAACGATGCGCGATGGGTGATGAATAGTATAGTTGTTGCTGATTGTTAATTGTCATTCTTATGGAAGGGTTACTGCTCGTTGACAAGCCAGAAGGCATGAGTTCGCACGATGTTGTGAATCGTGTGCGCGGATTGAGCAATGTGCGCCGTGTTGGACATGCTGGCACGCTTGACCCGTTGGCGACTGGTCTGTTACTGGTCTCGATTGGACGAGTGACGCGCCTGAATGAATATCTTGTCGGGCATGGCAAGGCGTATCGGGCGACGGTGCGCTTGGGGCAGACGACTGATAGTTATGACGCAGAGGGAGAGATAACGGTTGAACGGCCGTACACCTCCATTACCGCTGCCGTCATTGAAGAAGTGCTCCCCGCTTTTCGCGGCACAATTCAACAACGCCCTCCAATTTACTCAGCCATCAAAAAAAATGGGCAGCCGCTTTACAAATTAGCACGCAAAGGGATTGAAGTGGATGTGCCAATGCGTGAAGTGACGATCTCCAGCATAGAGATGCTCGACTTCACTCCTCCTTTTTTACAATTAGAAATTTATTGCTCGTCTGGCACGTACATTCGCTCTATTGCCCATGATTTGGGAGAGGCGTTGGAATGCGGCGGGCATATTACGCAGTTGCGGCGAACGGCCGTTGACCGTTTTCAAGTCGCCGATGCTGTCCGCCTAAACGATCTGACCCCCGAAACTATCGTTGAGTATCTATTGCCGCCCGATACGGCCGTTTCCGCCTTTCCTCGTCTCGATCTTTTAGTCGAACAGGCGAACGATTTGTTGATGGGACGTTTCCTAGAACGAACAGATGGGTACGAAATTGGCACATTGGCTCGCGTTTTTAATGCTGACGGCTTGTTTATTGGTATTGCCGTCGCTGCTGATCGGCTATGGCGGCCAAAAAAGATATTTCACCCCCTATAAATAATGAGTTTTATCCGAATCAACACGCTTAACAACATTGCACAAGCTGGTGAACGTCGCCCTGCCTTTGTGGCGATTGGTTCGTTTGACGGCGTGCATCGCGGACATCAACTATTGCTCCGCAAAATGGTGCAAGAAGCGAAGAAGGCGGGGGCGCGAACGGCCGTTCTTACTTTTTTTCCCCATCCCAAACGGGTTATCCAACAGCTAAAAGGGCGATATTATCTCACCACCATTGAGGAGCGCGTGCAGCAGATCAAAGAAAGCGGCGTTGATATTCTCATTGTTCGTGCTTTTGACGAACAAGTGCGGTTGACCCGTGCGGCTGATTTTATCGCCCTTTTACAAGATCGATTGGATATGCGTCAATTATGGGGCGGGGATTTTGCATTGGGGTATCAGCGTGAGGGAGATATTCCTTTTTTGCGCCAATTGGGGCGCGAACGCGGCTTCACGGTCAGGTTGATGGATGAGATGGTGACGTTAAACGGCCGTTTTATCAGTAGCAGCCGTACACGAAAAAGTTTAGCCGACGGGGATATGATGGATGTGACCGCTTGCTTGGGACGGCCGTACAGCTTGCGCGGTATCATCGTGGAAGGAAACAAATTAGGGCGCACCATCAATTTTCCCACCGCCAACATGCAGATTTGGGATGAACAGCTAATGCCCAGCAATGGCGTATACGCCACTTATGCGCGGCTGGGCGAACGCAGATTTATAGCGGCGACTAATGTGGGGAACCGCCCTACGATCAACGGTACAAGAATCACAGTGGAAGCGCATTTGCTCGATTTTGATGAAGATATTTATGGTGCAGAGATGCGATTGCAATTTATCAACCGCGTGCGGCCGGAAAGAAAATTTGACAGCCTTGATGCGCTGAAAGCGCAAATTCAGACAGATGTGCAACAGATTCGGGCGACATTAGATAGGTGAGCAGACACGTAAATGATCAGGATAACTATAAAAAACAATCCGCAGATTTCGTAACTACTCAGCCTATCAATTATTTCACTACAAAGAAAATCTTAAAAAACTTCATGTCTGTGGTTAATTTGGACAATGGCTAAGTAGTTGCCAGATTTCACAGATTGACGTAGATTAAAAAATAAAAAATCTGCGCTAATCTGCGAAGTCTACAGAAAAATTCCCTATACGCTATAAACGCATCCTTATAGTTCGTCCGCGTACACCTCATCCATAGATAGTAAAATATCGCCCAGTTCGACCACTTCATCATTGATGGATTGACGCAGGCGGCGCGAACGGCCGTTATCAATATCCTTCACATCTACCAGCATCGTCTGCGAATAGATGGTTCCCAAATGGGTGAGACTGTTCTCTAGCTGCAAGCGGGCGCGTTCAATCGTGCTGTCTAGTTGGTCGATTGTTTCAAGCTGTGTCTGTTTGGCAGCAAGATTGCGTCTGAGTTGGGCTTTAACAGCCTCATCTGTTTCTAACGCTAACTGCTCATCAATCTCGTAGATACGTTTTGTTGCCCGTTGTTTATCACGTGACATGATCCGTTTTTGTTGTTGATACCGATCAATACGCTGCGCCAATCCGTAGATATTTTGCAGCCACTCATCAATTTTTACGGCCGTATCGCTCAACTCATCTTTGAGCATAGAATCATCCTGATCGCGGATGTTGGCATCAATGCGGCTGCGGTAATCGAGGGCTGTTTTTATTTGGGATTTCAGCTTGTTATCGTGGAGATCGCCGGGTTTGAATTGGTTGGCTAATAATTTAGCGACAACCTGCCGCCCAAATTCAGGGTCTTTCAAGCTACTATACACAAGGCCAGTTTCGGCCAGCAATCCAGCAATCAACCATAGAATAGGCGAGCCGGGCATATAGTCCCCTACCATACCTGACATGACAGCCAAAAGTAGCGTCAATGAGATAAGGACGGCACTCTCCCAACGAAAAAAAGACTCTTGTAAAATTGCTTTTTGTGCTTGTTCTTGCAGTTCGTTCATGTTGTGGTTTGTGGATGTGCAGAATCTACCTGCTTTTGTGATTGCCGTTTTTGTGCCTGCTCGTTTGCTCTGAGAACGGCCGTTTTCATCTTTCCCAATTTTTCTTTCATTTCAACACTGCCGCTAATTTTTATCGCTCCATTCAAGACGCTGAGACTGCGTTCGTAATGCCCTAAGCGGGCGTATGCGTTAGCGAGGCGGCGTTGATAGGTGATGGTGCTGGGTGCTTTGGCGGCGGCGGGCTGCCAATGCAAAACGGCCGTTGCCCACCGCCCCTCTTTTGCATGAGTACGGGCGATAGCATCATATCGATCCGCCGCATTAACACCCGATTGACGCACGGCCGTTTGCCGTTTCTCATCACATATAAAATCAGGTGAGACGAAGAATAGCGCGTACAAAAGCACCAACCCCAATGTTCCCATCAACATGACATAAAGAAGAAGCTGTATTCCAGCAACAGCAATCGCGCTGATAAAAAGTTCACCATCAGCCAATCCAGCATTAGGCACAACTGAATAGGATGCAAAAATAATCCGATTGAGCAAAGCAACGGCGAGAACCGATCCTGTCAAATAAATAGAGGTAAGATGCGCCCATATTTGTCGTTTGTACACCGCATATGCCAATACCATATATACGCCCATCAATATAAAGTCAACGACAGCAGCCACGCCAATCCGCCCTTGCACCATACTGAGAATCGCTTGCAGCATAAAAAGTTGCCCGCTTCCCAGCAATATCACCCAGAAAATATGCAAATGGGCACTTTCTGTGTCATAACGAAACTGTGTATACATCAAATTTCGTTTGCAGCGGGGGCATTCTCTGTCATCAACATCAATCTGATGGGCGCAATAGGCACAAATCTCATCCCCTCGTGACCATACATCATCAAAAGTGGAGACAGCCGCAAACATTGTTAAATCTTTCGTCGATCCTACCGCTTTTCGCTTTATCCTTTTTCGGCGATGGGAGTCGGGATACAGAAGTTGGGCGGCCAAATTCAGAGAAGGAATATCTTCATACTCTACTTCTTCCTCATACTCTTCCTTATCATCTTCTGGTTCTTGGTCTAATTTCCCAGCCGCTTCCAGCCGCGCCATTACCGCTTTTAGGCCGCGTTTTGCAGCCGCACTATCAGGATTGAGCGATAGCACATTCTCCAAACAGACGCGCTGATCTTCATCTGTCTGCACCGCACCACTCAACCAGAGCCACGCCTGCTCATGCTCTTCGTTCGCTTCCACGACGCGCAACAGCAACGCTTCGGCCTCTGCCTTATTACCGATCTGCAAAGCGGCCGTTCCGGCCTTAAACCACTCTTGAACTTCACTCATGGGGGGGATGCGCGTCTGCATGTCTGCACATTTGCAAGTATCTGTTTCCTACTTAGGGAAGGTTCGTTTTTAACTTTGGACTTTCAGGTGACAGGCACTTGGCAAGTGCCTGTCACCTTGGCCACAGTTATTTACGAGTTTTCCCTTAGGCCATTTATGAAAAATAATTATACGTTTGTCATTCCCGTGCCTATCCTCACGAAGGTGGGGATGGGGGCGGGAATGACAATCAAAGTTTTGGATGATTTAAATGTATCTTCTCAACAAATCGTGGACAAGACTTGACGAATTTCATCAGCACTTTATTTTACACGAGTATCATTAGGAAAATTTGTCAAGTCTCCCCAAAATACTGAGAAGGTACATTTAAATTTAGAAATGGCCTTACTCACTTGCAAACTTGCACACTTGCCGCCTTGCTACATGTCCGCCTGCATCTCATCGGCATCGTCAATGTCTGCTTCGTAGCTAGGAGCTGCGCCCAAGCCCAGCCGCCGCTTGCGCTCTTCTAATTGCAATTCAATTTCTGATTTACCCAGCGCGTCATCCATTTGGCTGTTCAGACGGTCGGCATACATTTCGCTATGTGCGCTCGCTTTGTCCAGACGGGAACGAATGGATTCGCCCATGCGTGCCATGTCACCATCTCCCATTCCCATCACATCGTCTAAGCTCTTGATCGCTTTGACGGTGGCCTCTTTCGACTTTGCCAATTTTAATAAAGATTCCATCTCCCGTTGTTCTTGACGGATGGTCTTGAGTTTGGATTCTAATTTGAGACGGGCATCACGGAGTGCATCATATTCGCGCTGTTGCTGCACCCATTGAGCGTGATATTGCTCTTGTAAACGACGTTTGCTGTTGAGTTCGGTTTGTGCTGCCGATGCTAAGTCAGTTTTGCCCTGCATGAGCAGTGCGTCAATGTTACGATCTAATTGATCAGCCTCTTTTTTATATTGCTGATATTTACGCTTCATTGTCCGTGCTTCGCCGCCGATGGTGGCGGCTGCATCTTCTAAATCGTCAAGATTTTTCTCAGCATTACGGACATACTGTTTCATAACGGCAACAGAGTTCTGCTCTAATGCGGTATCTACCATTTGATGTAGATTTGCTTGAATAAGGGTTCTGGTTTTATCAAGTAATGATGCCATTTTTTCTCCTTTATATACTCGGTAGTATCTTCTCAATAAATCGTGGACAAGACTTGACAAATTTCGTCAGCACTTTATTTTACACGGGTATCATTAGGAAAATTTGTCAAGTCTCCCCAGAATACTGAGAAGATACACTCGATACGTTAAATAGTTCTTTGCATTCTATGCCATAATTCCATCTTCTGCATATGACATCTCATAAATGGGCAAAGTAACGATAAATCTATAGCCATCAGCATCCGTTTCTGTGTGCAGACGGCCGTTGTTTAATTCAATATATCCCTTTGCAATCTTCAAATCAGGGTCACATTCAGCCATATGGGCAGGGTTTATCCCTGTTGTGGTCAATGCACGTTCAATACTTTCTTGGCATTTATCTGATGGCGGGATCGTGAAATGTGTTGATAATTGTATTTCGTACGCATCAAAAGTGATGAATTGATGCATCTTTTGCTGTTCTGCATTGGGGAAATAGACCAACCCAACCATTATTATCCGTCGCAATGCCTCAGATAAAAGGATCGCATCACCGTAAACAAACGGGATTTCATCCATTATAACAGGAGGGGTGCAGAGGATATTATATTCTTCAATCAGTTTGTATTGTGCCTGCATAGCATCATGAAAAAGGGTACCGATATTAAAAATTGGAATAGAACGGAGTTGACAGGCAACGGCCGTTTCACCTGCTTCCAACTCTGCCAACCCAATAAAATTCTCGATCAGCCGCGTTAACTGGCTGTTCCCTTCCTGAATGCCGTGTAAGGACGTTTTTAGATTTTGGTCATTTTCAGCATCAGCCAATAGAGAAGAGTGAAAACTCACGTCAGCCAATGATGCCTGAAAGTCAGGGCTCATCAAATTAAGGATATGCCGCTTCAGCTCATCAAATCCTTGAGCTTGCTCTTGTTGTTTTTGAAAGAATTTGCTCAGCTCTGTATCAATCAAATCTAATAGTTCGCCACTGTCATATGGTTTAGTGATATACGCCTCTGCGCCGCCCTGTAATCCCGTAAAAATATCATCACGTTCACCTCTTGCTGTAAGGAAGATGAAAGGGATGTTTATCCATGCTGGATTTTCGCGTACTGCCTGTAAAAATTTTAATCCATCCATATGAGGCATCATCACATCAGACAGAATAAGAGATGGAGTAACTTTATTTAATATCTCAAGAGCTAAAAGGCCATTTTCGGCCATATACGTGCTGATATCATACGTTTTATAGTACAGGCTTAATAAATCAACTAATCCTTGTAATAGATCGGGATCATCTTCAACGATCAGAACGGTCGCTTTTCGTCGGCGAACGGCCGCTTTTGATGCAGGTTTAGCAGAATCCGTATGTATCGGGAAAACGGCCGTGATCACACTACCCTCATCAAGCACACTTTCCACTTCAACCCATCCCCCATGCAACTCTAGCAATCCATTAACAATAGCTAATCCAATGCCAGCCCCCTGTTGTTCCAGATATTCACGATTATATTGATAGAAAATATCAAATATCTTTCCCTGTGCCTGTTTCGGAATACCAATCCCTTCGTCACGAACAGAAATTTTTAATACAGACTTATCCGCAGTCACAGAAAGCGTAACATGTCGGCCATCATCCCTGTCTGTAGGCGTAAACTTAATCCCATTTCCCAGCAAACGGGACACAATTTGCTCTAAGTGGGATGGGACGGCTTGTATGGCGGGCAGATTTTCGGCAATATCTACGTGGATATGCACGCTTGATTCATCATTAGCGTGGGCATCTTCTTGTTGCTGGACGACGGGGGTTAAAACGGCCGTTATATCATCAACCCATTTCACCTCTTGCTCATACTCTGTTTGCATCTCCCCCGTGCGTAACTCAATCACCATGATCAGATCATCTACCAACCGCGTTAAACGCACACATCCCATTTGAATTCCACGCAGATATTCATGAAAGTATTGATCATCCGCGTGCATAGAGACACTTTCCATCAACATCTCATACGAAGCAGTCACATACGTCAACGGTGTACGGAACTCATGGTTCAAAATTTGCAATATCCCTTTCTTAAGATTCTGGTTCTCCTCCTCCCTTTGCAATTGTCGTTTTTCTGCCTTTTCCAATTGCGTTTTAACCAATTCAATCAAATGGATACCATTAAACGGTTTGGTGATATAGAGATCAACACCACTTGTGCGCCCAGCCCTAATCTCATCCTTCTCTCCCTGCGCCGTTAAAAATAAAAACGGAATATAAAGCCACTCTGGACGCTGACGCACCGCATCAAAAAAAGCGTATCCATCCATAATTGGCATATTAACATCCGAAATAATGAGGTCTGGTACGCGTTCACTTATACGCTCTAAACCAACAGCCCCATTTTCAGCTATCAATATCTGCACATCATACATGTCTAAACCCATCACTTCCAATAGATCACTGATGCCCATAAGCATAGCTTCATCATCTTCTACAACTAAAATTGTAACTGAGCGCATATTAATTTAACGGAATCGCAAAGCTGAAAACATCTTCATCATTTTGTCATTCCACCATTGATCTTAGGCCATTTCTAAATTTAAACCATCCAAAACTTTGATTGTCATTCCCGCCTCCATCCCCGCCTTCGTGAGGACAGGCACTTCGTGAAGGTAAACTCTTTTAGGCGGGAATCCATGATTTCCCAGACTGTAGATTCCTGCCTTCACAGAGCCTGCCCTCATGAAGATGGGGGAATGACAGATCGAAGTTTCTGATTTTATTTAATCCTCATTCCTTAGCGGCAATGGGTCTATACAGTCGTTCACAAACAACAACAGCCAACCACAGAAAATATATCTTGTGATTGGCTGTTAGGAATTTAATAATGTTGTACCCTAAAAGGGAATTCTCGCTTTTAACTTGCTAAGAGTGGTTCACTTTTTCATGGTATCTTCTCAGTATTCTGGGGAGACTTGACAAATTTTCCTAATGAAATTTGTCAAGTCTTGTCCACGATTTATTGAAAAGATACCTTTCATGGAATAAACCACTCTAGGAACTTAAAGATTATTTACGAGCGTTCCCCCAGCATATATGCTCTGTCAAGATATAATATCAAGAAAAACGTATTTTTCTAGCTCCTATAAATACGCCAATTAATGCAAGCGCAATCAATATCGCGCCCCATACACTGATTCCAGTTTCTGGTAATGTGCCCGTACCAGTGCCGCCGCCGCCACTCAATCCTGGGATCGGAGTTGGAGTATATACGCCGCCGCTACTACTACTGCCACTATTGCTAACAGTGCCGCTATCACCACTATCACCGCTCTCGCTGGCAACATCTGTACCATCCGCTGCTGGTTGGAACAGTGGCGTGCTGGTGGGAACAGGTGTATCTGTCGGTTCTATAGTCGGTTCATCTGTTGGCGGAATGTCTGGAGTTGGTGTGGTGGCCGCTTCCGTTTCCATTGCGATAATTGTTTGTGTTACCGCCGCATTAGTGACAGCGACCTCTGCGTTTCTTGTTTCAATTTGAAATCTCTCAGCCGATAACGCCGATGCCTGCTCACCATCAGCTGCTGGGTCTGCTCCACGACCACGTATCGCATAAGATGCCCCGCCGCAGAGTAATGATAAGATAAAGATGAACAGTAATAATCCAGCCGCTTTATAAAAGGGGCTGTTATTCCGTGACTCTTCCTCAACCTCATCCGTATCATCTGGCAATTGGTCAATATCGTCACCACCCAATGCTTCATTATCAGCATTATCATACTCATTGTAATCGTCATCATCGTCAAAACCAAAACTTTCAAATTCGTCTGCCATTATTTCCTCCAATCCACATCAAATCTTGCCGTTCTAGTTAAAGGCGTGTATTTCGCACGACATTTCAGACCTATATGTGTATCTTTCTTCGTAATCAGCCACCTTTTCTAATGAATCGTACATCAATTGCACAGATAAACACAGATAAAAAATAAGCGGAGCTAATCAGTGTAGTCAGTACGATCAATGCCCTATTTTAGGCAGGGGAATGATTGCATATCTCTTTTTGTGTCTTCTCAATAAATCGTGGACAAGAGTTGACAAATTTCATCAGCACCTTATTTTACACGAGTACCATTAGGAAAATTTGTCAAGTCTCTCCAGAATACTGAGAAGATACCTCTTTTTGTTATACAGCTGTCTGTTCCTGCATAAAACGCAAGAATGCGCTGAACTTATCCAATAATAGCGTCAAGATTTGCATAAGGCACAAACACAATTTGCTCATCTTCTAATTGAACGGCCGCTCCATACGCCATGATACCTATCGGCATACGTTGTATTTTATCATATATCTTGATAATTTTGCCTGTTTTACCATAATATGGTGCCTGCAAAACTCGAACAATCTGCCCTGCTTCTGCTATTGCAGGCGGCGGGGTATGCGTTGCGGTGACAACACCACCGTCTGAGGATGCGATGATAATTTCAGGGCGCGGTTGCTGCCCCAATAGGGAGGTCAACTGCGTATCTGCATTTTGCAATAGTTGCAGAATTGGTTCTGCCATCGGCTGGTGACCGATCCCATCGGTGATAATGACGGCATACGGAAGCCGTTTAACGATTGATGTTAAATCGGCCGTGATACTGCCCGCAATTAGACCGCGAATGCCAATGTCAGCCGCCATTTCGAGCGGCTTTATATCGGTTAATCGGCCGGTTGCGATGATATGATCGGCAAGATCGTCATTAAGTTGGAAGGGAGCCAGAGGCATACTGCCTTTATGTGACAACACTTTTAAATTGCCGAATGCTTCGCGCTGTGTACTCCACACGCCTTCAATACGTGAGCCGCTTAATTCTATGGTGACTCCTCGCTCTGGGGTGCGGGATACGACTTTGCCAGCGACTATCGCCCGTACTTCGATCCAGCCCGTGCGGTATTGAACGATGAGACGGCCGTTGTTGATGTCATATAAACGGCCGTCTAGCGGTGATGTATATTCACGAGTACGGAATCCCTTCACACGTAATAAAGGCATTCCCTCTTTGATACGATCCCCTTTTTTGACCAACAGATGCTTCTTGAAACTTTTTAGCGAAATGCCCAACGCTTTAGCAACGGGCAGCGCACGAAAATTACCCCGTTCAGGCGTGCGGGCGATGATTTGGGCGGGCGAGATAGCTTGTCCAGTCCGCGCGATCACCTTGCCCTTGCTTGGCAGCATTCGTTCCACGCGAATCATTGCGGCGGCTTGAACCGCTGTTGAATGTGTGTATTGTTTCACTTTATCCACCCACATCCCGTATCCAATCACGAATCAAGGATTGCCGCTCTTCATCATCATCGGGAAGTGTCAACGGCCGTCCGCGTGCGTCGATCAATAATCCAACAGAGCTTGACTGTATACTGATTTTTTTAGCAACGCCCTGTCCTAATCCAATATCAAAACGACGTGCTGGTGTTAATAACACCTCTGTTTTTCTATTTGGCTCCAATGGAATAATCTCAATTGTGCCGTAGGCGACTTCAACCTCTATTTTGCTGTCTGAGCCAGCATTTAACGTCACATTCAAGACGATCTGGTCTGGCTGCCCTTTGCCGACAGGGACGACAACCCAGCCTAGATTTTGTAAAACGCCGTTTTCTAATGTTTGTACCGCTGCCAACGGATCCAGCGTCGCCAATGTACCTAAGGCAGACAATACGCCATACGTATCTAGCGCAACCGCAAAAATTCCCGTCGGCTGGAGCGCGTCAAGCAGCATCAAGAGAGCCTGCCCCGTTCTAGGAGCGTTGGTGAGCATTCGCCCGCGTACCAATAAGAGTTGGAAGGGGGGCAGACGGCCGTCGTCCGATTGCAGCCACTGTTTCGTGGTATCATTGACCACATGGCGCATCATTTCACGAGCAAACGCCTGCTCCAAAAGAAGCTCCGCCTCTGTCGCTGGAATAATGCGCGGGTGCAATGATTTATTGTAAATGTAATCACGAACGGCCGCTTCTTTAATCTCATACGGAAGCCAGCGCGTGATATCCTGCACCGTAGACACTGCCAGCACCTTCGCCGCATAGCCGCTCCCCATATCCGCATTGATCGTCAAATCATGCAGATCAGGATCGGCGACAAGCAAGGTTACACTATGACTGCCTAAATCAATACCAACAACGGTGCCGCCATTTAAGGAAGCAAAATAATCACTACTGATGGCAAACGCTTGTGCTGTTAGTAATGGGGCAAGATCGCTCCATTTCTTTAATGTGTCGATACCCGCCAGCGTGGATAATTGCTCTGTATATAAGGCGGACACCGTTTTGATCGCGTCATCTAAATTTTCATGGTTCAGTTCGGGACGCACATTGTCGGTGACAATTAGTTTGACTTTGCTGCCTATGATATGCTGTACCCGTTCGCGCAGCTCTTTGTTACCTGCAAACACAAGATGAGGCGTTTTGATGGAGCGCAGGACATTGATGCCTAAATTAGCACTCTTGATCAATGTTAAAAGGCGTTTCTCTGCCCCGCCATCCGTGCCGCCAGTGATGAAAATTAGATCGGGCTTGAGTTTCAAGAAAGCTTTGACCATCTCTTTCTCATCACGATCATCAGATAGGTCGAATTTGTCAATTTCGTTGGTATACACATTGTCCAAAGCGCGTCGTGCGCTGGACAAGCTGACATCATCAGATAATCCGATCAAAATCGTTTGCAAGGGAGCAGCCGCGCTGGTGCTGAAGGCAAAATGATCAACGCCAGAGCCGTTGGCGCGGGCAGGTTTGATGAGATTCTCTTTTCGGTCGAGCAACGGCCGTCCGCTAACGGCCGTCAATCGGTGTATCGCCTGCCGCACGCCGAGCGTAATGTCATTCCACGGCGGTTCGGCCGTTGTGCCAACAGTGGCGCGGGCGATAAGATGATATGAATCAACAGCCACATCAAACAGCGCGACAGTCGTATTGACATGGCCGCAGTCAGCAATCAAGAAAGATTGTGGTGTTGCTTGTTGTTGCGATCCGTTATCAGTCATAAAAAATATGCAGATGGACAAAACGACTTGCCATCTGCGCCGCTACATACCGCCCGCTTGTCCGACAAAATAGGTGATGCGTTCGATAAATAAGGTGATGCTGCTGGTCAAAACGGCCGTAAATACAGCCCCAAACGTGATTGTCAATAAAATTTGACCGATGAATTGTACCGTTTGCCGCCATTTAGATGGAGTCCACTCGGCATCCATCCCAGCCGTAACCGCTTTTCCCTTTGTCTGTTTTTTTGCCGACGTAAATTGAAAAGAGAGCAAAGTAACAGCCGTGAACAACGCCGTCACCAAGCCACCCCATGCAGGAGTTGCCCGCCCGCTGCTCAAAATTTGCGGGAACAACGTGCCTTGAACAGCACCGGCCAATCCAATCGCCGCCCCCACCCCGATCAGATAAGCGATGGGGATATTGCCCAGCCATGCAATTGGCAGCCGTTTGATGATCAACAGCAGTGCCATCACCATCGGAACAAGCCATAATAACGAGTCAGGGGCAGACGGGTCAAGTTGAATTTGGGCATAAATCGGCAGTAAAACCTGCTGTACAATAAAAATAGCGGTGTAAGCAGCCGACACGCCGACCAGTAGATGCACCGCTAACCGATACAATGGATTGTCGCCAAATAGGTAGCTGTAAATGAACAGCGTCAGGATAAAACCGATGAGAACTCCACTCAATTCTGTCATGCGCGTTTACCGTCCGTTTGTTCGCTCTTCTTCATCATGCCGTAATAGATGCCGCCGCCGATGAGCAGCAGTACTGCACCCAATTGCAACAACGCTTGTGCATTTAAGCCGGCAAGTGTGCCGCTCTCTTGTTCGGCGAGCCATTGTTGCTGATAAACGGCCGTTTCTCGCCATCCAATCATCATCCCCGCCAATTGCCCGCTGTCATAATACGGCAACGCTAATGGGGCGATAGATTCTGTCAACCCAGTGATTAACGGGATATTATTTGGCGTACTAACCTGCTCAATCCAGTTGACCATAGTGTCCCGTTCACCCGTCAACAGCAGGATGAGCGCGACATCGCCCAGCATCTCTTGTTCATCAGCAGGCAACGCTCGACCGAGCAACGTTGTACACCCTGTATCGTTTATGCACTCTCCCAATTGTCGCAGCCCAGCTGTGCCGCCGCTCACCATTCCTATCTGCATTCCATCATCAACCGGCAGATGGGTGCGGGCGATGGTTGAGCCTGCGGCCGATTGACTGACAACGATAACGGGGGTTCCATTCTCGGCAAAGGCAGCCAGTAATGTCTCCGCTTCAGCGTTTAACTCGCCAGCCGTCGCGGGGGTGTACTCAAAAGCGATGAGGACGGGCTGGGTAGAAACGGCCGTTATCTCTTCATGCAGCGCAGTCAACGCTAGAGACGGCTCTGTCGGCAGATTCACCAGCGAAGGGCCGAATAAACCAACTAATGCCAGCAGCAACAAGATGATAACCAACGCGATCCGCATCCGTGCCGATGTTGTGCTGTCTGTCTGCACGATGTCCGAGGCCAGTTTGCGTTCGCCTTGTGTTAATTGGCGCAATAAACGCGCTTGCTGTTGATGGGCATCGGTCACGACA
>WFSA01000184.1 GCA_015486215.1 Anaerolineae bacterium
AATGTCTCAATCGTTTGTCGCAATCGTTTGTCGTGATCGTTGTCGCCTATCGTGATCGTGATCGAAAAAAAGACGATCACGATCACGGTGAACGATCACGAGTTACGATTACGGGGGGGCTGGTGCGGGGGATTATAGCGTGATCATTGCCGTTTGTCGTGATTGGGGGAAAGTATGGGTATTATTTGTAGTGGGGGGTAAACGGCCGTTTACCCCAAAGAAAAAGCCACCTTGTACATGCTAAAATTCTCCGCAGCATGTACAAGATGGCTTGCTTTATTCAGCTAGACCTACATTATCTGGTGTAGCAATAGGTCACTTTAATAAGATACTGTAGCTACACATCCAAATTGCGTACCTCGCTGGCGTGGGTAGTGATAAAACGCCGGCGCGGCGGCACTTCACTGCCCATCAACATATCAAACGTGCGGTCAGCCTCGACCGCATCCTCAACATGCACCTGTAACAGCGTGCGAACCATCGGGTCCATCGTCGTCTCCCATAGTTGTTGCGCGTTCATCTCGCCCAACCCTTTATACCGTTGCAAGCCGAATTTCTTGCCCGCCAACTCCTTGATCAGCACGCTCTGCTGCGCCTCCGTGTACGTATATTGAATCTTCTTACCCTGCTTGATCGCATACAACGGCGGCTGGGCGATATAGAGATGGCCGCCGTTGATCAACTCTGGCATGTAACGGAAGAAGAACGTTAACAAAAGGGTGCGGATGTGGCTGCCATCTACGTCGGCATCGGTCATAATAATCACACGGCCGTATCGCAAATTATTCAAATCGAATGTCTCGCCAATCCCCGTCCCCAACGCCGAAATCATCGCTTTCACCTCTTTATTAGCCAGAATTTTATCCAATCGCGCCCGCTCGGTGTTTAGAATTTTACCGCGCAAGGGCAAAATCGCTTGGAAATGACGGTCGCGCCCTTGTTTGGCTGTGCCGCCAGCCGAGTCACCCTCGACGATATACACTTCACATTTAGCGGGGTCTTTTTCGGAGCAGTCGGCCAATTTGCCGGGCAATGTCATGCTGTCCAGCGCACTTTTTCGCATCACCAATTCGCGTGCCTTTTTGGCGGCGGCGCGGGCGCGGGAGCTGGTCAAGCAGCGGTTCATAATCTGCCGTGCATCGCTGGGATTTTCGTCCAGATGGGCGGCCAGCGCGTCGGCGGTGACGGCAGCAACGATGCCAGAAACTTCGGCGTTCATCAGCTTTACTTTTGTTTGGCTCTCGAATTGGGGATCGGGATGTTTAATGCTGACAACGGCCGTTACCCCTTCCCGCGTATCATCGCTGGAAAAATTCTTATCCTTCTCTTTTAAGAAGTTGTTTTTGCGGGCGTATGTGTTGATCGTGCGCGTCAAAGCGGTGCGTACCCCAGTCAAATGCGTGCCGCCATCGGGCGTGTGAATGGTATTGGCGAATGAGTATTCAGAAACGGCGACCCCATCCGTATATTGGACGGCGACCTCAACCTCGATATTTTCTACCTCTTTGCGGGCAAAAACGGGGGAATGTAACGCTTTACGATTACGATTAAGGTAGCGGACAAAGGAGCGCACGCCGCCCTCAAAATAAAAGCTCATTTCGCGGACAGGCGTTTTACGCTCGTCCCGCAATTTGAGAAAAACGCCGCTGGTCACAAAAGCCATCTCGCGGAAACGGTTCATCAATGTTTCAAATCGGTACGTTTCGCCATCGGTGAAGATGGTTTCGTCGTAACGGAAGGTCGTCGTCGTCCCTGTTTTTTCGCGTTGTTTAAGTTTGCGTATTTTTTCGACAGAACTGATTGGAATACCGCGCTCATATCGTTGACGGTACAAATATCCTTCTCGTTTCACCTCAACAATCATCCAATCGGATAGGGCGTTGACTGCCGCCGCGCCGACACCGTGCAAACCACCCGACACTTTATATGCCGATTCGTCAAATTTACCGCCAGCGTGCAAGGTGGTCATCACCAATTGCAAAGCGGATACTTTTTCGGTCGGGTGCATGGCGACGGGGATACCCACGCCATCATCGCTAACGCTGACGCTTTTGTCGGGATGGATAACGATCTCTATGCGCTCACAACGGCCGGCCAACGCTTCATCAACGGAGTTATCCACAATTTCGTAAACGAGATGGTGCAACGCTTTCACATCTGTGCCGCCCACATACATGCCGGGACGACGGCGCACGGCTTCTAATCCTTTGAGTACCTGAATGCTGCCAGCATCATATTTTTTTACTTGTTCTTGTTTCTTTTTTGCCATTGTGAATCCTTTTGGGGCGGAGCGGTAAAGCGGCAAGGGGGCGAAGCTACACATTAGCCGCCTTGCCGCCTTACACGCCTATTCTTGCGGCACGAGTAATACCGCTCTGTCGTGATAAAAAATAAAAACGGCCGTTACTAAGGCTGTTCCGATATACGCATGGGCAACGATGCCTACGGTCATCATCCAGCCGCCATCGTCAATTGCGGTTAATATGATATTCATCAAATAGCTGATGAAGGCGACGGTGAAGATGAAGGTGATGCTGTTCATCACATTTATCCGAAAGACGGCCGAACTTTCCATGACGGCATTGATGAGAGGACGGCCGTGCAAAATAATGCTATACGGTGCAAAAATGAGTTGAAAAAGTAATGATAATAGTAAAAGTGGAGCCATCACAGCGACTATCGCCGACAGCACAGGGCTGATAAATGAGAATAATGTCGCAATCAAAAGTAATGGGATGTAGAGGATGAAGAGGAAAAGGAGAATGATCAGCGTAAAGGTCAATAATTTTAACCAGTTCACTCCCATTTGCTCCATCAAATTATGCGTAGGAAGAGGGTTTTCTGTATGGGAACGAATGGTGTAGGCGATGAGAGTGTAATAAACGGCCGTCAACAACAGCCCCGCAATCGTCAACCCAATAATAGCCAGAGCAACATCCGTCATACTTCCCAACTCAATCGTTTCCGTCGGTAGCGGCGTATTCTCAGGCGTAATTCCCGCCATCAACGTCGGGATGCCAATAATTGGCACGCTGAGAGAAGCAAATAAATTTGTGCGTGTCACCAATAGCGTAAACTGCTCGATCACATCTTCGGCAACCGCCAAAACGGATTCGTCCCGCTGCCAAAAAGCGATCATCTCTTCAAGGAATACCCGCGCCCCCAAGCGCGTTCCCATCCATAAGGACAAATCTAGGGTGATGGGCAAAATAAGCAACCAAAGATGCTTGCTTACCAGTTCAAAACTAGTTGCGATTGTCGGCATAATACCGGGGGGATCGGGGAATGTTTTTGTCGTCTCTTTAGCCATAATTAACCGATGGATTCTACCATATTTACCGCAAACAGCCGAAAAAGGAGCGAGAAGCATCAGGGCGGTTGCAACCTCCTCTTCTTTTACAGAAAAGCAACTACTCAGCCATTGTCCAAATTAACCACGAAGAACACGAAGTTTTTTTAAGATTTTCTTTGTGATCTTTGCTTCCTTGTGGTGAAATAATTGATAGGTTGAGTAGTTAGGCCAGTCATATTCGTAAACTTAACGATTTGTCATTCCGAATCCCCGAAGGGGTGAGGAATCTTTTCTCGGCAAGAATGAAGATTTCTCCCTACGGTCGAAATGACATATTTGGCTTAAGTTTACGATAATGTTAGGCCAGTATCTTCTCAGTATTCTGGGGAGACTTGATAAATTTTCCTAATGATACCGTATCTTCTCAAAATTTCGGGGAGACTTGACAGGTTTTCTATAATACTCTCGTGTAAAACGCAAGACTCTTATGAAA
>WFSA01000185.1 GCA_015486215.1 Anaerolineae bacterium
ATATGAGGTGGCAACAGCACCATCATCCGTCCGCTCACCGATAGCTATATCTGTTATGGGAAAGTATGATGCTGTAGCCGATCTGGTAACACGAGCAGAATCAATGCCGATCAAGGGGAGGAAGAAGAGTTCTACATCCCATGTTGAGGTCAGCGCATATTCACGCGCGCCTAATATAGTTGAGTTTACAGTACTTGTAATGCTCACTGTTCCAGTGATACCGGCCGCTCCATTAGCGTGCATAAAACGCACTGCCACATTGTCAGCATCGACTTTAGTGCCATTGCTCAACTCAGTAACGCCGGCTAAAGCGGCTGAATCTACAACCGCCTGTAGTTTAGCCGTTCGTGCCATCCAAAAGCCAGTATCAATGGCTAAGCCGACAAAAGCTAATAAACCAATCAACACAAATGCGATCAAGACCATACTTTGCCCTTGTTCGCCGCTGTTTATGCGTCCTTTTTCTTTATTCATAAATACCTCTAGTCAATTGACAATTGATCACTCCGTGAGCTGCCCGCATGAACTGTCATACTTTACAAATTCAATTAACAGCCATGGCTTCGCGGCATCGAGGTTATGGGCGTGGATCTTAATAATTGCAAATTTTCCAATTGTGGACATCCCGCCTGCTGTTTCATCTCGAATAATCACGCGTAATGTACGTCCTAAGTTTATATGTTTATTAACGACCGCTATCAAAGCAGTGTTGTTCACAGTTGCATTGTTTACTTTATCACCAACATGCAATGCTTTATCTTCAGTATTCTCTGGATTTATATATCCCCAAACGTCGCCGCCTACGCAAGTGCCGCTGCATGGAGGATCATAATCCGTACTATTTCCCGGCCATCTTAAACTTTCATTTACATTGATGGGATCATCACTCAACAGGCTATTCCATTTTAACCAGCTAAACGCATGATCAGCATGCCCTGAACTATACACTCTAAATATAGTACCTGACGTTGCATTAGTTAATAATTTACCAGTGCTATGATAAATAAAATCTTCATAGGCTGGTTTAGCCGAGCTGTCATAAAATTCATCTATCTGAGGAAAAGCTTGGTAATTATCGCCGGGTGGACCTACCGAACGTGTTCCCCCATTAATAGCAATAGGGAACGCTTCGCAGCCGCTGGTGACAACTTGGGATGAACCAACAAAGCGCATAATGCTCATATCGTGAATGGAGCCGGATGTGATGAGTTCAGATAATGTGCCTAATCCTAGAATGGGTTCAGCATCATGCTGGAGATAGGTACCGATAAAGCGGAAGTTGGCGGCCGCAATAGCACTTTCATCCCCATCTGCATCTAATTGCAAATCATCCAGTATGCTCTGCTTGACATCAGAGAGGACGGTATCGGTGTAAGAGAGGGTATGTTCTGCGCCGTATGTATGTTCAAATTGCCAGGAGTCGTCTAGTACGGCCGTTCCGTTCGCATTCACAGTGCCGCGTATTATCCATATATCCCATCGTTCTGGATCAATATCCATTGTGCCAGAAACGGTGTTAATGGCTGTAAGGGTCATATTGACATCATCACCGCCGTTTATGCCGTAGCGTGTTGTGGCGCGGGCTGCTTCTGTCAGCCTGTTTTTGGTGATAATGAGTTGACTTACTTCTACCACGCCAGCCAAAATGATTAGAAAGATGGGGAGAAACAGTGCTGTTTCGACTAAACTTTGCCCTCTTTCGCGTTTTTTTGGATTACATTTCATAAGTATCTCCAAGCGATGGATAATGGATAATTATCCATTATTCATTATTCATCACCTCGCCTGTTGTTGCGTTAATTCGCATTTGGAAAAGGTTATTACTGCCGATGGAAAACATCATCATGTCCCATACAAGTTGGTTGTCGGGATTGTCGGTTGTGAAGTGGATGGTTGTTGTGGTCACCTCTTCTCGTTGAAGAAAAGCGCGTGCGCCTCCATCCAAGAAACGCTGCATCGCTTCGTTGCTATTTAATACCCAGTTGCCTGCATCAAGAAGAGGGGCATTGGCGGGCGTGTATGTTCCGTCGGAGATATGAATGATATTGTTGTCAGCGACGGAGTAGACGGCCGTCTTCCCCGTAGATGGTGAGTAAAAGAAGAATATCCACGTCGTTTTGCCATCTTCCAATTGCGCTAACCCTGAGCCGTGCGGCCAATCGCCTGATACGGAGAGAAGGATAGCATCGGGCTGGTCAGAAACGGCCGTTTCCTGTGCCAATCCATACGCGCTATGAGCCGTCTGCCCTTCATATATTGATGTCGGTGCCGGCTGCATCGGGTCAAACCCTATATCTGGTTCATCCATCGTATCCATCGTTGGCCGAAACCAAAGCATCAACGCGATGCCAACTGCCAATAGCAGCAAAACGGCTAATAAAATTCCAAGAATCCACTCTAAACGGCTCATAGTTAATAGTTAATAGTTAATAATTGACACGGCATTACCTTACGACAATAGGTAGATAGACATTAGGGACAAAATGTACCGTGCATGAACGATCTTGATTCATCGTTGCATACAGTTGTGCGCAAGCGTCCCCCTCCCCTGTGAAGCCGCCAAATGTATATCCGGAAGCGGCCGTTGCTGATAGACGCACCACTGTAATACCCCCACCGCCGCCATTCGGTATAGTTGCATCAAAAGCCTCTTGGCAATTGCTTGTACAAACTTTGTGTACATAACTACTATCTTGTTTTAGATCAACTGTACCATGACCCTCAAAACTGATGTTCAAATTATAGCGCTGCATCGTATGAACTTGTCCAGCATGTTGAAAATATATTTGATGATTTCCACTTGCGGTTCCGCTCTCGTAAACCATATAAATATCATCACCAACCGTTGCCAAATCAGGAAAAACAGATTGTCGATCGGCCGTTGTTAGAGCTTGTGGATCATCATCCCCTGCCCAATTATTATGGCTATTTGTACTCCAAATCACCTCATTTACCTGAGAAAGAAGCGGGCTTGTACCATGAAAATGAACGTATGCGTCCCCTTTATATTCAATCAAATCAGAGAAAACATTCCATGGCGCATCAGAATTAACACCAACTTTTACTCCTGAAATAGGATCACTTCCTACCGACCAACTGGCTGCATTCGTACAGTCAGCCGAAGCCGAACAGGTTGCCAAATACACCCATTGGTCACTCTTGCCCCCTCGGTATGTATAGGCAACCTGCACATTACCACCCATCAAGAGGATGGATGCCTCATGGGCATCATGGGCTGCATTAGAAATAGGCACTGGCGTACTCCAATTGCCGGTTCCTGAATTTCGTTCTGCATAGTAGATAGTGCCGTAATCCGTCAAGATATTAGTAATCACTTCCCATGCCGCATACACTGTTGTACCATCATTACCCACTGCTAAAACAGGGCTGGGAGCAATATGTATATTGGAATTACTGCTTATTATCTTTGGCGGAGACCAACTCCCACCGCTATCTGTAGAACGCGCATGGTACACTTTATGCGTATTGTCGTGGCTGTCATTAATAGACCACACGACATCTAATGTATTCGCACCACTGGCAACAATTTTAGGCGAAAATGCGTTCCCACCTGTATGTAAAGTTGTAAGCGGGCCGCTGCCCCACTTCGTTTTATCAGCGTAAATAATACGGCCGTTACCATCAGAATCCGTCATAACCCAAACAGCATGTGCTTTATTACCCGCATCATAATCAACATCACTCTGTGACGAACTCCAAGCAGGAGTGTCACTATACATAGAAGCATCACTCCAACTCACCCCTTTATCGGAAGATTGTTTATAATGCACATCATAATCAAACACTGTTCCAGTCCGCTTCTGCTGATAGAGAACGGTAAGATTGCCGTTGGGTGCAACAGCAACCACAGGGGCTTCTGCACTCGTGGATACGGCCGTAATCTTCTTAGCAGTATCCCACTGAATCCGAGTCACTGTAGGAGCCGCTATCGGTTCCGCCGCCACATTCCCATATATCCATAAATACACGCCTACAACAATAACAACAGGAATAACCCAGATATTTGCTCTATTTTTTTTCATAATACTATCCCGATTCTTGAACCAAAGTGACTGTCACAGGGCGAACGAACTTCGTTTACCCAAAATCACACGCCCTGTGACTGTCACTTCTGCTAGGCTTAGATGCCAGTCACTTTCCAAGTCACTTCTACTAGGCTTAGATGCCAGTCACTTTCCAAGTCACTTCTACTAGGCTTAGATGCCAGTCACTTTCCAAGTCACTTCTACTAGGCTTAGATGCCAGTCACTTTCCAAGTGACAGGCATCTGGCCAGCGTTATTTATCAGCCTTCCCTAAGGACAAAGGATCCCGTCCGCTTCATTTAATAGGGGAATAACAACTATACTGTTATTCAAAATGGTAAGGGGCGAACTGAGTTTACCAGCCATCACACCATTAACAGAGCTGCACGCTAACAGCGAGTAATTCCCATTTGCCACACCATCAAAAACAAAATACCCGTTTTCACTGGAGGATTCCACCGTTCTAACAGCACCAGTGCCCAAATCCGTCAATATCAAATTAGCGCGTAACACTTTGGTGACCTTCCCCCCCGTCGGGCGGTAAACCAATCCATGAATAAGCCGTTCCCCAGAGGGTGTTGGCGTTGGGGTTGGCGTTGGGGCTGTCTGCACATCATCAATAACAACCGCCTCCGAGATATTATTCGTCTCAACATATTCATCAATCCCTTGCAACGAATCTACCATCGCATAAACCAAATTAGAAGCTGGCTCATTGGCAAAGCCTGAGTATGAGGTAACGGTAATCGTTTCGCTCGCCCCCGCCGCTAAAGCGTTAAGAGAAAGATAGCCGGCACTCTGCTCAATAGGAATGTTTATCGTGCCTGAAATAACAGGCGGGGCTGGATTGAAGAAAAGATCGACAAAGAACAAACTATTCACTGGCGCACCACCGATATTCTTGACAGTGACCGCAAACGACACTGGCTGATACGCTGTAATTGGTCGGGAGCTGGCTAATTGCGGCGCACCGACGACGATAAGGTCAGCTGGTGGTGGCGTTGGGTCCACATCTGGCGTTGGCGGCGGCGGCGTATAATCAGAGCAAGGAACTTGATATGAAGCCTCAAGCACGTTACCACTATATCTGGCGCGCACATGGTGAGTACCCTCAGCCAGGTTCGCCCGCGTTTCTAAAGCGTGAAACGCGCCGCCACTTGTTGTTGTAACCGTTGGTGTACCCGTAAATGGGGTCTCTCCCCCTTCAGGGTCTACTAAGAATAAAGATACGGCCGTATCTGCTGGAAAATTCGTGCCGGCCACATTAAAAGAAACCGTATATGCGTTATGCACACCAGGCGATCCGCATGACGGGTTCACACTTAGATTTATTACCGTCGGCGTTGGCGTATCATTTGGTATCTCAGTGGGAAGGATATCCGGCGTAGCCGTATCCGTAATCACTGCTGTCGCTGATGGCTTTGGCCGCACAATAGTAGTATCAGATGTACCGTCATCACCCACTGCATCAAGAGACTTCAGGCGTATTAATGGAACAAGTTCACCCACTCCACCAGCGCTAAAATCAGCAAAACCAGAACATTCATGTCCACCTTGAGCCGTCAATATATTCGTACCTAAAACTGTTGAAAAGTCTGGCGGGTAAAAAAGATCAACGCTAGTACCTTCCTCACCTGTCACAGAAACAGATGTATCATCCTCATAAGCAAAGCCTTCAAACCTCACCGCACAGCGGGTCGGTTCTGGCGGCTCAGCCGTTGGCGGCTCATCGGTCGGAAGCACATCAGGCGGCAGGGTAGCTGTGGGAGAAGGAGTAACAATCGGATCCGGCAAGTCCCAACTTTGCGGCTTTTTAGCATTCCCTTGAGAAGAGCCGCCCAACTGTCCAAAGTTTTCATTATTTAACAAAACTTGCCCAAAAACAGGTATCGTTTTGGCAAACGGCCGAAAGAAAGGAGAAATAATAGGCACCTGATAGGTGACACGCACCCACACAGGTTCCAACGGCACTCCTGCAAAATCTTCTTGAATTACCCTGTCGTCATCAACACCCCATATCTTAATCAGATAATAATTATCATCTTCTTGTTTGCCCGATGTTTCATTAAGCGGCAATCCCGTCAACGCTTGATGGGTCACACTGACAATAGAGGCCACCCTGAGCAATGAGCTATAATCTGCCTCTGTATCTTCCACGCATAAATTATATACTCCATACCCATCAGCTGTATCCGTAATCACATCCGTAAATTTAGGCAGGTTGGCAACCGCACAATCACCCGGCATTATCTGCCCCGTGATAGCGTATCGCGCCCCTTCTCTGGCTGCATTTTGCACTTGGTTCCACGCCCACAACACACGCGCTACTTCCATAATCAGGAAGATAATCATGAGTAGAACGGTTATAATGAGGGCGAATTCGACAAGGGCTTGGCCTGATGACGGCCGTTTTAATTTTAATCTCATGAGGTTCTCTACTATACGTTGGCTAATTCATTGAATCAGCCAGCATAACATGGACTGTTCCATGCCAAAATTTGTAATCTTATCGGATGATCATATCATTATGATGCTGATCGGGCGTTTATTTACCGTTTATTTAAGAGGGAGAGAAGTCTCAATTGTCAATGGTCAATGAGGAGATGTTGAAGTGACTGTCACGGGGCGCATAATCTTGAGCAGCCCAAGACCATTTGCCCCGTGACCGTCACTTTAGTTCAACTCATTCCGTTGACCATTGACAATTAACAATTTTTTTAGCTATGCGTATATTACAGTTAGCCGCCATGGGGCGGTTACAATTAGGATGGAGCGATGGCTCTCCATTGGAATTAAAGTCGGGCAAAGCACAAGCGTTGCTTTGTTATTTGGCGGTGTGCAAACGGCCGTTTTCCCGCCCCATCCTCTCCGCACTCCTATGGGGAGAGCTGCCAGAAGCGGATGCCCGCCGCAACCTGCGCGGCGTTGCCCTCAAATTGAGCCGTGCCGTCGGCGATTACCTTCTCAGCACCCATCAAACACTCGCTTTTAATGATGGATTAGCGCATGAGGTGGACACGGCCGTTTTCCACTCCCATCTCGCCGCCCCCCCAAACCGCGCCGCCCTCACCCAAGCGATCGCCCTCTACCGTGGCGATTTTCTCGACGGCTTCCACATTCGGCAAGCCCCCTTATTTGAAGAGTGGGTGACCCAGAAACAATCCGAACTGCGCGAAGCAGCGATTGGAGCTTTGGTTAAGTTAATACAGATAGAGATGGAAGAGGGTGCATACAAAACGGCCGTCAAGCAGACCCGTCACCTTCTCCACCTCGACCCATGGCGGGAAGAAGGGCATCGCCAATTGATGACCGCGCTGACCTTTGACGGCCAGCGCAGTGCGGCCTTGACCCATTACGCCGAATTCCACACCGATTTAGGAGTTGAGTTGGAGATAGAGCCTGATAGAGAAACGGCCGTTCTGCACGATAAAATTCGCAACAATCAACTCATCCCGCCCGCAAAAAGCAACATCAACATCACCAACAACAACAGCACCCCCTTCATCGCCGGGCCGCCCATCACCCATCCTGCCCGCTTTTTTGGACGCGAACGGGAGCTGCGGCGACTGTTCAACCTCTTCAAACGGCTGCCCTTGCAAAACGCAGCCATCATCGGCGCACGGCGCAGCGGCAAAACATCATTACTGCATTATCTGAGCCGCATCACCACCACCCCCGCGTCTGAATGCCGCGCAGGACAACGGACAGAGTGGCTGCCCGCTCCCAAACGGTATCGCTGGATATTTATTGATTTTCAAGACCCGCGCATGGGCGAAAGAGAGAATTTGTTGCGCCATCTGCTGACAAAAATGGAAATACCCATCCCCGAACCGTGCAATGTAGAACATTTTCTGGAAGCGGTAAGCGACAATTTATCACGCCCGACCATCATCCTTCTCGATGAGATCGGCGTAGCCCTCGACCGCTGCCCCACACTCGACGATCCATTCTGGGAGAGCTTACGCTCGCTGGCAACCAATCAAACCAGCGGGCAGCTCGCCTTCGTTCTATCCGCCCATGAGTCGCCGCAAAAATTGGCAGCGCACGGGGGACTGGGATCCCCATTTTTTAACATCTTCGGCTACACGGCCACATTAGGGCAGTTGACAGAGCCAGAAGCGCGGCAATTACTCGCCGCATCCCCCATCCCCTTCGCCAAAGATGATGTGGAATGGATTTTGAAGCGAAGCGGCCGTTGGCCGATCTCCCTCCAGCTTCTGGGACGCGAACGCTTATTAGCCCTAGAAGAAGGGGAGCAGGACGAAAGTTGGAAAAAGGAAGGCATAGAGCAAATGGAGTGGCAGGAGAGCAGGTAGCAAGTTTGCAGGTGTGCAGGTGTGCAGCTTCGGCAGCTTCGTCACTCCGCATGGAGAACAGATATGGACACAGACAACAATCCCGTCACCATTGCCCGCGAGGCGATGGCGGCGGGGAAGCATATTTTTATACAGCACAGCGATATGTCTATCGCTGATGAGTTGGCGTTAAAGCAAACGGCCGTGCAAAACGGCTTATTAATGATGGGAGCCGATTGTGGAACGGCCATTATAAACGGCATCCCCTTTGGCTTTACCAATCAAGTACGACAGGGACAGGTCGGCATCATCTCCACATCAGGGACAGGCATGCAAGCCATCACCTCTGAAATTCATAATTTGGGCGGCGGCATTTCGCACGCCATCGGCACAGGCAGCCGTGATTTGACAGATGAGATTGGCGGGCTGAGTACCTTGCAAGCGTTGGCCGCATTAGCACAAGATCGAAAAACGGCCGTCATCATTCTCATCGCCAAACGGCCGTCAACCGCCGTAGCCGCCAAAGTGCTGCAAGCGGCACAAAACGCGGGCAAACCCGTCATCATCAACTTTATTGGCAGCGTCCCGCCCGGTCGTCGATTGGGCAATCTGCTGTTCAGCAATAATTTGAGCGATGCCGCCGAACATGCCATCGTGATGTGCATGGGCGGGATGGGATTTGTGGAGAAAAGACGGCCGTTACGCGGCTGTGTACGCGGTCTCTTCTCGGGTGACGCGCTTGCGGATGAGATGCGGCTTGGATTACGCGCCATTTTGGGCGATGTGGGAGAAACGGCCGTCACCATCGGTCACAGCATCATAGATATAAGCCAAAACACCGCCCCTCACCCGATGATTGATAACCAATCCCGCTTGCACCATTTGCAAAAAGAGACCGATGATGAGAACGTAGACATCATCATCCTCGATATTCTGCTCGGCACAAGCACACACGCCGATCCAGCGGCGCAATTCGTCCCCGCCATCGCCAAAGCGGAAGAAGCGGGCAAGCGTATCGTCGCCATCGTCATCGGCACGGAGGATGATCCACAAGGGCTGGACGAACAGATCGAACGGCTCGCTGCCGCTGGAGCGCAGCTCTTCCCCAACGTCAACGAAGCCCTCGACTACGTATACAATCGCGTCCCCACACCAGAATGGAACGCGCCCCCAATCCACATAGACAATACAGGAATCGTCGAACAATTAGCAATTGACAATTGACTATTAAACAAGGAATCCACATGATAATCATCACATCCCTGACCGTCATGGTCATCGCTGTCTACCTTCTTTCTATTATTACCGATGTTTTTTTCATCGAAAGTCTTGATGAAATCGCAACCCGTTGGAAATTGCCCAGCAATGTCTCTGGTGCATCCCTCATGGCGATGGGATCGTCCATGCCAGAGCTGTCCATCTCCATGTTCGCGCTATTGCGTGCCAGCGGCGAAAGTAGCGAGGTCGGCGCGGGAACGATTGTGGGATCGGCCGTTTTTAACATTCTCGTCATCACGGGCGCATCCGCTCTCGCCCATCCGATTCAGATAACATGGCGCGTCATTTTACGCGATATACTGTTTTATGTCGTCAGCGTCCTCATGCTCCTATTTATGTTTGCCGACGGCCGTATTCTCATCATCGAAGCCGCCCTCCTACTCTCCCTATACGCCATCTACATTTACATCCTCTTCCAATGGCGGCGATGGTTTCCCGAAGCGGAGGAGGACTCTTCCAATTCTGACCCCGTTGCGGTAGAAGAAGAGTCTGCAGCCAACGATGAGCCTTCTAACATATACGAACATGTGACCGATGGCATCATTCGCGCTTTTTCATTACTCACAGGGGATATTCGCCGTCATTATATCCGCACCTTCATCCTCTCCGTCATCGTCATCGCAGGCATCAGCTACCTGCTGGTTGAGAATGCGATCGCCTTCGCCAACGCCATCGGGATACCGCCGCTGATCATCGCCTTGACCGTATTGGCGGGCGGCTCATCGGTGCCAGATATGATCGCTTCAGTCATCGTCGCCAAAGAAGGGCGCGGCGATATGGCGATTGCAAATGCGATTGGCTCCAATATCTTCGATGTTACCATCGGATTGGGGCTTCCATGGATGATCATATTAGTCACACGCGGAATGGCGATTAATATCGGCACGGGAGATTTATGGATATCAACGGCCGTTCTACTCGGAACTGTCTTTATTTTATCTGCCATGCTGCTCATTCGGCGCGGCTTAGGCAAGGTCGAAGGCAGTATTCTCATCGTCCTATACGTCATCTACATTTTGTGGGCGTGGCTGGGTCATTGACATAGGAACGAGGATTTATTTAACTACCAAAGTTGTCATTCCCCCATCTTCATGAGGGCAGGCTCCGCGAAGGTGGGAATCCATGATTTTCCAGACTGTGTATTCCTGCCTTCGCAGAAATGACAGATGGAAATTTCTGATTTTCATTCCATAGCTAGAGGAGGTATCATGTTAGTAGTTTTATCAGACTTACATTTTGTTGAAGAAAAATCATATTATTTGGAAGATGTGAAGAAACCCATCACATTTTCACATAATTTATCGGCGCGGCAGTTTAGGCGGCTGGCTATTCGGCTGGCTGATGAGGTCAAGCAAAATGGGGTAGACCATCTGGACATCGTGCTGGCAGGGGATATTTTTGACCTGCACCGCACAGCGATGTGGTTCACCGATAATCCGACGGGCGAACGGCCGTATCTCCCCGCCGCGCCCGATGCTGTCAACAATAAGCTGGAAGCGTTACTCCTGCGTATTATTGAAGAAATTGCCAGCAATCCCCAAGTATCTGAATCATTAGCACAGTTTAGATTATGGGCAGACGGCCGTTATCAAGACAGTAAAGGAAACGAGCAAACATTCCCCGTCCCCGTCACCCTGCACCACATTCTAGGCAACCATGATCGCATGGGGAACGCGACTCCCGCGATTCGCGCCGCCATCCGCCGCCATTTAGGGCTGCCCAACAGCTCCAAACCATTCGAGCGTGTACTGATTTTTGAGCGCGAGCAAACGCTCGTCCGTCATGGGCAAGAGTACGATAAATATAATTTCGCCCACGATTACAGCGCATCTGATCAATATATTCCCGTCCATCTGCCCGACAGCCAATACGCCGATCCCGCCTTTGGTGATTTTGTCACCATTGACATCGCCTCTCGCCTGCCGTATGAATTTATGCAGTATCATGGCGAAACGGCCGTTGCCAACAGCAGCCTATTACGCAGCCTCTATTTCCGCCTGCTTGAATTTGATGACCTGCGGCCAATGAGCGCGATGTTCAACTACTTCATGCACATGCCCGATGTCTGGTTTAAGGAAGAGGAGATGTGGAACGCGATCACCCCCGTCTTGATACGCATGTTGGAAGCGTTGCACGACGATCCATTCTTGCACCATTGGTTAAAAGTGTACGATAAACGGTGGCAGCTAGACGTGATCGATCTGGTGCAGACATTCCTCAAGTTAAAGGGATGGCGCAAAACAGGGCTACCGATGGGAGCAATAGAGGCGATCTCCGATAAGGCATTAGCCTCCATGCACAATAAATTGGGCGTGGAAACGTATGCAATGCGGGAGGAAGGGGTGAAAAACGGCCGTTTTCGTTTCATCGTCGCGGGACATACCCATAATCCGCAAATCTCCCTCATCGCCCACACCAGCACTGGTGAACAATATTACATCGACACCGGCACATGGCGGCACCGCATCCTTGTCACCCCCGATTTCAAAGGATTTGGCCGCGTAAAAGCGATCACCTACGTCACCATCTACGGCGACAGCGAAAATCTAGCAAAATCCATCATCCCCCTGCGTGCCGCCTCCTTCGATTATTGGTCGGGCATAACCGAGCGATGGGATGCAGAAGAAACGGCCGTTACTGGATTATAAAAGCAGCCAAGCGAGCAACTTCTCAATATTTCGGGGTGACTACAACAGATGAAAGGTATCTTCTCAATAAATCATGGACAAGAGTTGACAAATTTCATCAGCACTTTATTTTACACGAGTATCATTAGGAAAATTTGTCAAGTCTCCCCAGAATACTGAGAAGATACAATGAAAGAAATAAACGGATGATGCAGTCGAGAAAATATTCGTTCATTTTCATAATCCGCTGTAGTCATACTAAAAACAAAATAATTTGGGTGTGTTTCATTTCAGTAGAAGTGACAGTCACGGGGCACAAAGTTTTGGGTAAACCAAGTCCGTTCGCCCCGTGACAATCACTTTGGCTCAACTCATTTGAAACACACCCAAATAATTTCCCCGCTTTTTTGAGAGGATACCCAAACGAGCAAGTGTGCAAGCAGGCAAGAAACCCACCTGTAAGTGTGCAAACATGCAAACTCCTATGATACAAGAAGCAGAAAGTGCCCTCATTCAGGGCGAGATATTATTCGTATCGTTATTGACATTGGCAGCGGCGATTGCCATTATTGTGCAGCGCGTGCGCGTGCCGTACACCGTCGCCCTTGTGCTGGCTGGTGTCGCCCTCTCCTTTTTTTCCAACCCCTTTCCCGATCTACTAGACGCTGGCAGCGATTTGATTTTGGCAATTTTAGTGCCGCCGCTTCTTTTTGAGGCAACACTGCATATCAAATGGGACAAATTACGGGCAGATTTAGCTCCAGTGCTGCTCTTGGCAATTGCTGGCACGCTTCTTGGCACATTTATGGTCGGCGGCATCGTCAGCTGGCTGACAGGTGTGCCGATATTAGCCGCGCTCGCCTTTGGTGCGCTCATTTCAGCGACCGATCCCGTCGCCGTCATCGCCTTTTTCCGCCGATTAGGAGTCAGCAAACGGCTCTCCATGCTGGTTGAGGGCGAAAGTTTGTTCAACGACGGGGTGGCGATTGTCCTGTTCACGATGGCGTTGAGCGCGATCACAGCGGGCAGGATTGATGCGTCGGCCAACGGGCTGTTTGAGGCTTTGCTTGAGTTTGGCCGCGTGGCGATGGGCGGGTTGATGGTTGGTCTCGTTTTGGGATACATCGTTTCTCACCTCATTCTAAAAAATGTGGATGACCATCTCATCGAAACAGCGACGACGGTGGCCCTAGCGTTTGGGGCGTATGTGCTGGCTGAACATTTCCATTTAAGCGGCATCCTCGCCGTCGTCGCCGCTGGGTTGATCGTCGGCAATATCGGCTCGCAAAACACATCTCCCACGACGAAGTTGACGCTTGATAATTTTTGGGAATTTTTGGCATTTGTGGCAAATTCGATGGTCTTTTTGCTCATCGGGTTGGAGATTGAGATCACGGATATGGAGTTGATACCGATTATGATAGCGGTAATGGCCGTTCTCGTCTCTCGTATTGTGACTGTGTACGGGATTTTGGGAATTTACGGCCATTTCCACAAACGCAACCCCGTCCCCCTCCCCTATCAGCATGTCATGTTTTGGGGCGGAATGCGCGGCGCGATTAGCTTGGCGTTGGCCTTAGCTCTCACTGCTCATAATTTCGGCGGTGACGTGGTGACAATGGTCGCTATACGCAATATGACCTTTGGCGTGGTGCTGTTCACCTTGCTCATTCAAGGAACGACGATTGAGTATGTGATTGGAAAGTTGGGGCTGGCTGAACGGCCGTTGTCCCATTTAGAATTACAGCGGCGATTAGCCCGTCTGCACGCCAATCGTGCGGGCAGCGACGAACTGCAACGGCTACGCGATGAAGGGTATCTGTTCCGCGATGTTGGTGAGGCGATGACGACCATCTATAACCAAGAGTTAGAAATGCACAAGCAGGCACTACGCCAACATATGCAATCCTTCCCCGAGTTAGAGTTGGAAATGTTTTTGCAAACACGGGCGGATGTGCTGAAAGCGGAGCGGCTCTCGTTGACAGAATCGTTGACGCGCGGCTTCGTTTCTGAACAGATTTATCATGAACTTATCCATGAAGCGGATAGAAAAGCGGCGGCATTGGAATGGGTGAAGGAACATCGTGATTTAGGCCCAGCGTATATTGAGGATGAAGGGGGTCAAGATGATTAACGATAGTATCCAAAAAGGGGGTATCGTCTGCGCCACGCGCGGGGGCGGGAGCAGTCGTATTGTGCAATTAGAAGCGATCCGTCTGGCACGGACGCAGAAAAGACCGCTGACTTTTATCTATATCGTTGATTCTAATGTGATGGACAAGGTGGATGCAGGGTTAAAAACGGCCGTTTACAACGAACTCCTCTGGATGGGAAAAACGCTGTTACGCATCGCCCAACGCCGCGCTGGTTCAGCCGATCTCAACGCCGAATTAGTCGTGCGCGAGGGGAACGTGCAGGATGAAATCAGCCGTTTTTTGGATGAATCAGAGGCGGTCATGCTGCTTCTGGGTGCGCCGCGCGGAGCAACGGCCGATGTCGTCGGTGATGATGGAATCGAGACTTTTGCCGCTTCCATTCAATCAGGCAGAAAAACAGAAATACGGATCGTCTACCCAGAAAGTTAGGGTAAATACCACTGTATTTCTTATACATATAAGAATATATAGTACTGCTTGGCCTAAGTTCTTCGGGGTTTCCTGTAGTGCAATTTTGTAAAATTGACCGTGCAATTTTACAAAATTGACCTACGATAATTGCTGAAGAACTTCCGCCGGTGTGTAATAGGACGATTGCAACCTCGTCTTTATATCTTCTCAGTATTTCGTGGACAAGACTTGACAAATTTCATCAGCACTTTATTTTACACGAGCATCATTAGGAAAATTTGTCAAGTCTCCCCAAAATACTGAGAAGGTACATGGCTGAGTAGTTACCTTTTTATCTGTGTTCATCTGTGCAATCAGTGTCCAATTTTTGAGATTGCAATCGCCCTATAAGAACATAAAATCTACTTTCCATCCCTCTTTCTTTCCGTTATACTTATCAGATATTCTCAATTGTGTTGAAAAATAATAACAAAATAAGGAGATGAATGATGAACATTAGTACCCTTCGTATTCGAGTATTGATTTTATTGATGGCTTTAACAGCCCTTTTGGTCGCTTGTGGTGGTAATGATGAGCCAGAAGCCGTGGAGCCAACGGCCGTTCCTCCCACAGCCGAACCTGTCGCCGAAGAGCCAACAGCCGAACCCGCCAAGCCGACAGCCGAACCCGTTGCCGCAGAGCCAACAGCCGAACCCGCCGCTTCTGGCAGTGCAGCCACATTAGAAGAAGTCAAAAGTGCCGTCATCCAAATTGAGGCACAAGGCACCTTTGTTGACCCTGAATTTGGAACCCAATACAACGCCGCTGGACGCGGGTCGGGGTTCATCATTGACCCCTCTGGTATCGCTGTCACCAACAACCATGTCGTCACGGGAGCCGCCCTCATCAAAGTGTGGGTCGGCGGTGAAGATGAACCACGCAATGCTAAAATTTTGGGTGTATCTGAATGTTCTGACCTCGCTATTATAGATATTGATGGCGGTGATTTTACCTATCTTGAGTGGTATAAGGATGAGATCAGTGTGGGACAAGATGTATACGCAGCTGGATTCCCGCTCGGTGATCCGGAATACACATTAACGCGCGGCATCGTCTCCAAAGCGGCAACAGGCGGTGAAAGTGATTGGTCTTCGGTTGATAATGTCATCATGCACGACGCAACCATCAATCCAGGCAACTCTGGCGGCGCACTCGTCACCCCAGACGGCAAAGTATTAGCCATCAATTACGCGGGCAATAGTGACACCAACCAATACTTCTCCATCACCTATAAAGAAGCGTTACCTGTTATCGAAAAGTTGCTTGCGGGCGAAGATTATACCTCTATTGGGGTAAACGGCCGTGCAGTACTCAATCAAGAAAACGGGCTGTCCGGCATCTGGGTTTCCTCCGTCAAATCAGGCTCCCCAGCCGCCCAAGCGGGCGTTGTCGGCGGCGACATCGTAACCTCAATCGAAGGATTGATTTTGGCGACTGACGGCACAATGGCCGATTATTGTGACATTTTACGCAGCCATAATTATGATGATGTTCTCAAGATTGAAGTGTTGCGCTACGCCACCGAAGAAGTTCTCGAGGGTCAGCTAAACGGGGATAAATTAGAGCAAAAATTCTCATTCGCTGAAGAGTTAGAAGAGGATGTTGCTGACACAAATGGTAACACAACCGCCACCAACAACGAATACGTCTCCGTTACCGATGATTCTGGCGCATTGCAGATGAGCGTTCCCAGTTCATGGGGACAGATTGATGGCAGCGCATGGGTATCAGACAGCGGCGATGTGCTGGGCGTGTCCTTACGCGCCGCCCCCAATTTGGATGATTTCCTCAGCTCGTGGAGCACACCCGGCGTTATCTTCAACGCCTCCTCTGATTTGGGAACCAACACAGCAGATATTTTAGATTTAATTGAGTATTCAGACTCTTGCACGTATGACAGCCGCAATGAGTATTCTGATGAGTTATACACAGGACAATATGACGTTTGGAAAGAGTGCGGTGACACAGGAACAACCGGTCTCGTACTGGTCGTTACGCCGGCAGATGATTCATTCATCGCCCTTGTGATGGTACAAATTGTCAGCGATGCCGATCTGGATGCGCTTGATACTATCCTTTCCAGCTTCCAAGTTATTGTTGAATAAGCTGTATCTTCTCAGTATTCTGGGGAGACTTGACAAATTTTCCTAATGGTACTCGTGTAAAATAAAGTGCTGATGAAATTTATCAAGTCTTGTCCACGATTTATTGAGAAGATACCCTTACTATAAATAAAGACGTTACAGTGAGATAAATATACCGTTGTCATGCCTGCCTCAGCAGGGATGGGCATGACAACACATTCGCGTACACTCAACCAAAGAATCAAATAGGGTGATTGCAACCTCCTCTTTTACAGAAAATTGAGTTGATCTTGTTTTGAAATTGGACGCTGATCACGCTGATTTCACTGATTTTAATCTTTTTATCTGTGTTCATCTGTGCAATCAATGTCCAATTTTGGAGGCTGCAATCGCCCTAAAAAATCAAAAATCATGCTTGTGTAAAACCGATTCTGTGATACTATTCTCGGCTGTTGTACAGCAACATACTAACAATTTCATATACTGTCTGCTGCTTTTCGCTCTTGACTAATGTTGGGGGCAAAAACTCGCTAGAGTAGTACCAAGAAAAGGAGATATTAACAACATGCGTGAATACGAAGTCACCGTGATCCTAAAATCAAATATAAGTGAAGAAGACCATGACAAGCTCATTGAGCGTATCGCTGCTTGGCTGGTTCCAGATGAAGATGCACGTGCTTCCCTGCTAACAGCAAAACATTGGGGGAACCGTAAATTGGCGTATCCTATCAAGAAACATACGGAAGGGTTTTATGCTTTTTATGAAGTGCAGCTTGAAAATGACGCGATCCCTAATATCGAGCGGAACATGCAATATAACGAAAGTGTTTTGCGTTATATGTTCATTCGTAAAGAAGAAGAGGCGAAAGAAGAAGTCGAGCAGGCTGATGAGGTCTCCTCAGAGGAGTAAGATAATAGTCAAGAGCGGATATATCTGCCTTTGGTCGTTACTTACACACAATTATGCGTAAAAGTTTGAACAAAGTCATGCTGATTGGATGGGTTGATGGCGAGCCTGAGATGCGCCATACCCCCTCGGGGCGACCTGTTACAACTTTTACCATTTCTACGCCGCGTATCTGGAATACACCAGATGGGGAACGACGAGAAGAAGCTGAATGGTTTAATATCGTCGCTTGGGGCAATCTCGCTGAGCTGTGCAACCAACTTTTAACTCCCGATGCTCATGTTTATGTTGAAGGACGTTTACAAACACGCAGTTGGGAAGGCAGAGACGGCCGTCGCCATTTTCGTACAGAGATCGTAGCGAACGAAGTTATTGTTTTAACAACATAAAAAACAGTTACTTGTTTTTACAAGTATAATTGAGAGGTTTATCATGGCATTTGGAAATAATAGAGGAAAACGAGGAAAGGGACACAACACTACTTTTCACAAGCGTGCCTGTGCTTTCTGCAGCGACAGCAAAAATAAGATTGATTATAAAGATCATGATATGTTGAATCGTCACATTAATGAGTACGGCCGTATTCGACCACGCCGTCAAACTGGTGTATGCGCCAAGCATCAACGCATAGTGGCAACGGCCGTTAAACGCGCCCGTCATATCGCTTTGTTACCCTTTGTAAACGAGTAGGCAATCATGGCAAAAAAAAGCAAACACTCCTCCGACAACAATGAACAGCAGCAAATACGCACCACACGAAAAGAGGCGTTACGCAGCCGTAAAGCAAGTGATGAGAAAAAGAAATTCTTAATGGGCGTTTACGCCGTCGTTGGCCTGATTGCTTTTATCCTGTTGGTCGCCATCGTCAATGAATTTTTCATCGCTCCCAACCGCACAGTTGTAACAGTTGCCGATGAAAGCATCAGCTTATCTGAATGGCAGGATCGTGTTGGCTACGAGCGAACACAGCGCATCACCTATCTGGAAGATTTATACGAGCAAACAGACGGAAACGTAGCAACTATTCAACAATTTGCTGGTCAATATATCAATGAACTGGCAGATGCATCCACATTAGGCGAAAACATCTTAGAGCAGATGGCATTTGAAACGGCCGCTTGCCAAGAGTTGTCAACAGTCCCCAGCGATGCTGATATAACCGCCGAAATTGAAGCCTCATTTAATTATGGGGCTGATATTGAGAACTCCATCAGCAAAGAAGAATTTGATACCCAATTTGCCGAGTTAATGGCTAATTTAAGCGAATACGGTGTTTCAGAAGAGACGTACCGAAAAGTTATCAACAGCAGATTATGCCAAAACAGGTTAGTGGAGCAGCTGGCCGAAAACTCTGATATAGAGACAGAGGCTGAACAAGCAAATGCGCTCTTCATTATCTTTAATACAGAAGAGGATGCGAAAGAGACAGCATCGAATATCGCTGACAGCAGTTTTATGACCGTTTGGAGCGCACTTGATGCAGTTGCCCAAGCGGCCGCAGAGGCGGAAGAGCCAGCAGCTGATGCACCCGCGCCAACGACACTCGCTGCCGAGTTGACATGGCGCACTAAAGCTGATTATGAAGCTGTTTTGGGAGAAGAAACGACTGATTTGATTTTCACTATGCCGATAAATGAAGCGAGTGAAATCGTTGTGGATGATTCTAATCCAGAAGCATCACGTTACTACATCATATTGGTTAATGGGCGTGAAGTACGCGACTTGCCCGAAAATGTTGTTCTTGAAGCGCAACAACGCTTGTTGGTTGAGCATGTTAACGCCTATTTGGAAACAAATAAAGTAGAGAGCAACTTCTGGCGCGGCCGTATTCCATCACAACCGCTCTTAGATCCAAAATTCTCTGTTCAAGTCCAACCAGAGACGGTTCCACAACAACCCGTACAACCGGTTGAAACTAAAAGCACGGAGTAAATTTACGGTCAAACGCATCGTTTAACCTATGGAAAAAATTCTAAAGGCTGTTTTGCGCTAAGCGTAAATCAGCCTTTTTTGCATTATAGGGGGCGGCCTGCTGGGTCACTCAATATGGGAGTTAAGACAATGAGCGACGCATCATGGTTGGAAGGGGCGATCTCGGTGGAGGCGGCGATAACGGCCGTTTCCCGCCCCGTTCATACAATTTATATTCAGAAAGGGAAGTCGAACACGGCCGTTCGCCGTGTTCGTGCCGCCGCTAAACGGGCAAAAATAGAGATTCAGGCGGTGGATAAAGCGTTCATCAATAAAAAAGCGGGCGGACGCTCTCATGGAGGGGTGTTGGCAGAGGTCGGCAACCGCCATTTTCAAACAATGGGACAGCTTATCAAAGGAAAGGAGTTCCCTTTTATTGTGATGCTGGACGGGGTGGAAGACCCGTTTAATTTTGGGCAAGCGGTGCGGGCGTTTTATGCAGCGGGAGTAGACGGGTTGATTTTGCGCCCGCGTAATTGGATGTCGGCGGCTGGAGTGGTGGCACGATCATCGGCGGGCGCATCAGAATTGATGCCAACGGCCGTTGCTGAAACGGCCGAAGAAGCGGCTGATTTCTATCGTCAGCACAATCTCATCATCGCTTGCACCAGCGACAAGGGGGCGGTCTCGTTGTATGAAAGCGATCTAACAAAAGCGTTGTTTTTGCTGGTTGGCGGCGAGAAACGAGGAATCACACGCTCCTTTATGGCGCAAACTGATTTGCGGCTGCAAATTCCGTATGCACGGCCGTTTGCACATTCATTGGGTACAGCCGTTTCGGCCTCCATACTCGCTTTTGAATTGATGCGCCAACGAAAATAACGAAAAAGTTATCATAGAACGATTGCAATTTCCAAAATTGGACACTGACTGCACAGATAAACACAGATAAAAGATCAAAATCAGTGAAATCAGCATGATCAGTGTCCAATTTCAAAACAAGATCAACTCAATTTTCTGTAAAAGACGAGGTTCCAATCGCCTTAGGCCATTTATGAAAACTAATGATACGCTTGTCATTCCCGTAAAGACGGGAATCCATATGTTTTCAAGGAGTAGATTCCCGCCTAAAAGAGTTTACCCTCACGAAGGTGGGGGCCGGAATGACAATCAAAGTTTTGGATGATTTAAATTTAGAAATGGCCTTAAAAGTTATCACTATTTTCATGTCTTATTACCAGACACCAGATAGAATATGTGTAAATAATCACCCTCCCCAACACTTTGTACACTGATTGCACAAAAATATGCTGAATAAAAAACAGGCATAACAAATCAATACAATCAATGTACTATTTTAGACACGGTTCAAATTAAGATGAATCATCTTTACAGTTGTTACACGATTGGGCGACCACAAAAGTCGCCCCTACAGGAGTAAATTGTAGGCGCGCGGCCTTGTGCCCGCCCTCAATCTGTAAAATCATCTTGCATAAAATGAACCATGTCTACTATTTTAATTAGAGGAGTAATCGCTTATGAAATCGAAGCGATCTCCAGAGAGCATTAGTAGTTACCACATTAGAATCAATGTAGGGCGATTGCAACCTCGCCTTAATTCGTGATCGTGATCGTTTTCGTGATCGAAAATCGAAAAACCCGATCACGACAATCATAACGTATAAATTCCTCGCAACTCACATGTTATGTCAATTACGGAGATGCTAAGGAATAAGACTTTATTAACTTACCCGTTTTACCGATATTTGAGTTTTGTCGTCCCCCACCCTAAACCTCCCCCGAAGGGGGAGGGAACTTGCTCCCTCTCCCTTTGGGAGAGGGTTGGGGTGAGGGTAAACTCCAAAGTTAAATGG
>WFSA01000186.1 GCA_015486215.1 Anaerolineae bacterium
ACTCTCCCCCCTGCGTCAGCAAATAGTAGAGGAAGGGGATGGTGGTGAGGGCGGCGAGGGTGATGGAAACGGCCGTCATCTTCCAATCGATCCGTCGCCAAAAAATGAGCAGCAATGCCCCCGTTACGGGGATGAGGGCGATGGCGGCCAGATGGATTTGCACCGCGATGGCGAGCGCGAGAAAGTGAAGGATAAGCCATCGCTGCCGCCCTTCTACAAAGGTGAGCGCGGCGGCTATCGCCCAGCCCATCACAAAAAAGGGAAGCAAATTTTGCGCCCAAATTTTGCGCGAATGATGGATCGCCCACGGGCTGACAGCGAAGAGCAGCGCGGTCACCAACGCCGCTTGAACGCCGTAATACCGGCGGACAAACCAATAGCTGCCAGCTACGGCCAGACTGTTCAGCACCCCTGTAAAAATGGTGGCGGCGTACACATGCGGCCACGCCAGCAGGGGTAGCGCGTACAGCCAAACGCTCATGGGAAAGTTGGGAAAACCGACAGAACTGCTGATGCCGCGAATGTGGAATGCAGTCCCTTCGGCCATTTCCAGTGCGAGTAAGGTTAGGCGGGCTTCGTCTGCTTTGAACTCGGTGAGGCTGGGGAAGGAGCTGCGGAGAACGGCCGTCAACAATAAGACAATCGCCAACAGTGTAAATTCAACACGACGGGAAACTGTATCATTCATTGCATGAGGAAGAGGAAATTGTCAATTAATAATTGCGCCATCCCCATTGGTGACGGCGGATGGGATCGCCATCGGTGTAAGCGGCATTATTGCGCCAAAAGTCGTGATCGGGGAGATTGGGGACGATTGCTTTCATTACATACACTTCATACTCCGTCACTAGGCCGGGATAGGAGGAAGATTCCATCGTGCGCTCATGCTGACGGCAGCTATCGGGCTGGATGATGGCGTTGACGATGCCCAATTCCTCTTGCAGACAGCGACGCATTCCTTCTTCGACTGTTTCGCCCCGTTTCATCTTTTCTGATGGGGGAATGTTGCGATGGCGTAAATGGCCGTCGGCCATCTCTTGTGCCACTTCGATCAGCCACTGCTCGCCGCGCTGAATGAGCAGCTGGGCGACGCGCACGGTACGACGGGGCGGGGTATCGTGCAAAATGCAATCCCCTTCTTCTAATTCACGATGAAGATGAACGGCCGTTTTTGCCCCGTCCCGATCCCATAAAGTCAAATCAACGCCCGCCTGTTCCAGCCAATCGGTCAACTCGTCTATGGTCATTGTATGGATTCCTCGTCAGTGCGTCGCACTTCCTAAGTGCGTCGCACCTGCTGCCTAAACTAATCCCGGCAGGAGATGGGCGGTCAAACGGCCGTTGTCAAAATCAATATCCACAATTACATCGGGAATATCGGGCAGCAAAATCGGCTTGCCTTCTCCTTTGACTTCAAACACATTATTCGCACCTGTTTCGATGACGCTGGTCAATTTGCCCAGATACACATCCTCATCGCTGTACACATCCAGCCCGTGTAATTGGAAAAGGTAATACTCTCCTTCTGCCAATGGAAGTGCATCTTCAATGGCGACGTGCAAAAGCTGCCCGTGCAGATGTTGAACAGCATCACGGCCGTTTAACTCTTCAAATTTCACCAGCACAATATCCTTATGGAAACGAATATCGGTGACGGTCAACGGCCGTAACGCATCCTTGCCCAAATAGACCCGCTCTAACAACGAAAAGCGGGATGGATCATCGGTCAACGGCCGTACACGCACATCACCACGCACGCCGTGCGGCTTCAACAACTTGCCTATAACTAAAAAACGGGGGTCAGCCGCCGCCGATCCCCGTCCTAATACAGTATTATTTTGCATGATTTAGAGTGTGCAGGTGTGCAAGTGTGCATACTTGCACACTTGCTGCTTACACGCTTGTTCAGCTTTCCAGCAGTTCCACCGTATACCGCTCTTGGCTGTTTGTGGAAGCCGCTTTCACTATCGTGCGGATGGAGTTGATGACCTGCCCTCTACGGCCGATAACGCGCCCCATATCATCTCCACCTACGGAAATTTCCAAGATAGTAGAGCCATACGCATTTTCTTCGTATACATTAACATCGTCAGGGCTGTCAACTAATCCCTTCACAATATAATCAACGAGTTCTTTCATTGTGACCTGCCTGTGTTACAGAACAATTTACAGATATGAATTGTTCATTATTAACTATTATGTATCTTCTCAATAAATCGTAGACAAGACTTGACAAATTTCATCAGTACTTTATTTTACACGAGTATCATTAGGAAAATTTGTCAAGTCTCCCCAGAATACTGAGAAGATACACTATTATCTACTCTTCTTCGCCCAATGAATTGATCATCTCAATGTCTACGCCATTGTACTCAGCGACCAACGCTTCCAAACTTTCCCCTTTATGCAAACGGGCTAATCTGTCCATCGTGCCTTGTTTGACTAATAAACGAGCGACAGCATCGGTGGGTTGTGCGCCATTTTTCAAATAATATAATGCACGATCTTCCTTGATCGTGAAGATGGCGGGATCGGGCAACGGGTCATAATTACCGATGCGTTCGACGATACGGCCGTCTCTCTTGGCCGTAATTTCTGTAACAACAACACGATAACTGGCTTGCTTTTTTTTGCCTGTACGGCTTAAACGAATTCGTAACATTTTTTATTCCTATATCCAATGATTATTCTCGTTCCCACATTTTGCGCGGGAATGTAAATTTATCCAAGTCCGCGCATTAAATTTTGTAATCCGCGCCCTTTTCCTGACCGTAATTGCTTCATCATCTGCTGCATATCACGGAACTGTTTTAAGAGTTGATTTACCTCTTGTACCGATGTGCCTGACCCAGCGGCAATGCGCCGTTTGCGGCTCGCTTTCAGAATTTTGGGATAACGACGCTCTTTCATCGTCATAGATTGAATAATTGCTTCGATGCGTCGTAAGTCACCTTCCGCATTACTCATATCCACGCCCTTCGTCATCTTGCTCATGCCCGGAATCATGTCCATCAATTTGCCAATTGGCCCCATTTTTTTGATCTGCTGCATCTGGCCGAGAAAATCGTCCAGATTGAAGTCGCCAGAGAGCATTTTTTTGCCCGCTTTTTCAGCTTCTTCTTGATCCATCTCCTCTTGCGCCTTTTCGATAAGCGTGAGCATGTCGCCCATACCGAGAATTCGGTTTGCCATGCGGTCAGGATGAAAGAGTTCGATAGCGTTCAGCTTTTCGCCAACGCCGAGAAACTTAATCGGTACGTCGGTGACTTCGCGCATGGAAATGGCGGCACCGCCGCGTGCATCCCCATCCACTTTGGTCATAATGAGACCTGTTATTTCTACGGCATTGTTGAAATCTGTCGCCACGCGAACCGCTTGCTGCCCTGTCATTGCATCGGCAACAAGTAGCATTTCGATGGGGTTTACAGTTGCTTTAATCTTTTTGATCTCTTCCATCATCATTTCGTCGATATTGAGCCGGCCGGCCGTATCAAGAATGACAGTGGTGAAATTATTAGAGACCGCATGTTTTACGCCATTGGTGCAGATAGTGACGGGATCGCCCTTCACTCCTTCGTCATACACGGGGATGTCGAGTTGGCGGCCTAATATCTGTAATTGGTCAATCGCTGCTGGACGATATACATCAGCGGCAACCATTAACGGCCGTCTACCCTGTTTCCTCAAATAGAGCGCGAGTTTACCTGCCATTGTCGTTTTCCCCGCCCCTTGCAGCCCAACCAGCATGATGACTGCTGGCGATTGCATGCCTAAATTTAGACGGCCGGGATCACCCAATGTCGTGATTAACTCATCGTGTACGATTTTTACAACCTGTTGGCCGGGCGTTAAACTTCCCATCACCTCTTTGCCGACAGCACGCTTGCGCACGCGGGCGACAAAGCGTTTGACCACTTTGAAATTGACATCAGCTTCCAACAGAGCCAGGCGCACTTCGCGCATCGCTTTGTCTACGTCAGATTCGGTCAACTTTCCGCGTTTTTGCAGACCGTCAAAAACAGATTGTAATCGATCTCCTAAGGCTTCAAACATAAAAATAAAAGTATCTTCTCAAAAAAGCGGGAAATTGTTTTGTTTTTAGTATGACTACAGCGGATTATGAAAATGAATGGATGTTTTCTCGGTTGCACCATCCGTTTATTTCTTTCATCCGTTGTAGCCACCCCGAAATATTGAGAAGCTACAAATAAAAGATGCAACGTTAAGAATTTAATCATTCTTTGGCTGCAAAACAAACGGCAAAACGTGAAATGGAAGATGGGCAAAGGAAAACCATCGTCGCATTTCACGTTTTACTCAATAAATAAGTAGATTTCTTAACTTTTGCCCCAGAAATGGGCGAGTGATTCTAGCGTGGAGAGGGTGAATTGGCAAGTTCGATTTGAGGGCGGGGGAAGTTGAAAGGGGAGCGGATGACGGCCGTTGCTTCAATTTCAGGTGACAGGCACTTGCCAAGTGCCTGTCACCTTGACCATTTTGTAAATCTGCGGAATCTGAAGCCTATTTCACAATAATAGGCAGATAAGTATATGTTCTCCATTCGGGTTGCAGCATGTACAGCATCACTGCGTCTGTTGTGGCGGATGAATCATCAACGGCGGGTGCCCATGAATGCCGCCAACAGCCGCTCTTGTGTTGGGTGGTGATGATCGCGTCGGCTGTGTTCTGCACACGGCCGTTTACAACAACACTCCACTCAGGCGCAAATGGATTTTCGCCGATGGCTGCCAACCCCTGTGCCGCCTCTGCGCTGGAATTCACACTAAGCCCCCAACTGCCCCAGCCGCCCGATGAGGTTATCTGGGTATTGTGCAAAATATCCACTATATTTGAGACGGTATGACCTAACGCTTGCAATGCAACACCATAATTGTCTGGGCTACTCCAAGAACTATTGTTTTGGATGCCGTCGCGCAGGAAGGCAACGGCCGTTGGATCAGCTTTCAATCCGGCCGCTTGCAGGCCAAGCATCGCCTCCGCATGAGCCATAGGCCCAAATCCAGTATTCGCATACGCCCCCGTTGGCGACAGGAAATTAGTCACGCTGATTGGCAGATTATAGCCGGCAAAATCAGTGACGGTGAGCGATGAATTGGCCGCAACCACACCTTGCATCACGATGCCGACACGTCCGCCGCGCCCGCCGGTAAGGTAGGCGGGGGTTAACTGCTCTAACGCTGTGATCGGCTTTGTGTTGGCGGGAGCGACTGTCCAACGGGCAGATTGCGGGTCTTCGCCAAAAGCGGTGATGGCGGCGATAGCGCGTGCTGTACCCGCAGCATTAGCTGGAGATGTGCCGAATTGTGCCCATCCCCCATTGGATTGTTGTATTGTATCAAGGCAGGCGACGGCGTGACGGGCCGCTTGATAACGGCCGTTTATCGGATACGCCTTCCCCGTCACCGCAGGAATAGATTGGGTGGTCGCATACAGATTATCAGCCAATCCAGAGCCAAAATCAGCTTGGAACGCCCCATCAGCCGCCTGATACCCAAGTAATGCGGTCAACGGAGAGACTCCCCCTTTCGCCCAATTGCCGCTGTCAGAGTAAAAATCTTCACCCATCGCGCTTAACGCTTGCACGACCAATCCTGTCGAGTTTGCGTTCTCGCCAAAGCCAGACCCCCAGCCGCCAGTGGCAAGTTGAGTTGTGGAGAAGAAGGCGGTAGCGGACACGATGGCGGTAGCGGAAACGGGCGTTCCCGTCGCCAGCAACGCCATAACTGCCATCGCCGTCGCATCGGTATCTGCCGTTGCCGAGCCGTATCCATTATCCCACGCCCCATCAGCCAACTGTTCACCTATCAACCATTGTGTTGCTGTGACGGGAACGGTCTCAGAGACAGCGTTCAGTCCCAGCATGGCTAATGAATGTTTGAACGGATCGGGCGCGTACTGTCCCGTCGTGCTGAGTTGTGCGGTGATGCTGATGACAAAATTATAGCCGACAAAATTCGCAGGATTCTGGTTAGCCGCGGCTAAAGCGAGAACTGTCTTGCCCGCGCTGCCCCCGTTTCCAGCCGCAAAGGTGATGGTATCGCTGATATTGTCACGCAAATAATCGACCGCGCTTTTGCTCTGTCTGGGATAGACTGCGTTGGCATTATAGCCGCCGCTGCCGATAGCGATAATGCCGCTGAGTGTGCCGCTCGCGCTTGATGCGCCGCCAAAACTGGAGAAGCCGCCATCGCCATTCTGTTGGCCCATCAGCCATGATACTGAGTGCGCCAACGCATCACGCTGGTCTGGATAGGCGACGGCGGTCGGCGCGGCTTGTGTAACTGGCGCAGTCGTGAGTGTGGAGAGGGTAACGGCCGTTAACAGCCCGCCCGTCAACAAAATTATTATCACATGTAACAGTTTGTTCTTCATTTTTCCTCGTAAGGGGACGAAATTGCGAAGTTGTTACCTGCACACTTGCCGCTTCGCCCCCATAAAAAAACCCCCAATGCACGGACATTGGGGGTTGGGTAAACGTATACGATCACACTCTTTTTGAGCACAATTCCGAACCTCGTCCGCGAAGGTCGAAATTTATTCAAGGCGGGCGACCTGACTTATGAAGCGTACAAACCTTCAATTACAGTTGCGGGACAGTGCTGGATTCTCACCAGCTTCGCCATTGTGTCAACAATGACACCTTGAATAGACTTCTCTATTTAATTACAGGAAGTGTAACAAAATCAATTTTCCATGCAAACATAAATTAAATTGACATTCAATAAGGCCATTTCTAAATTTAAGACTCCACTGAAAAAAGGCCATTTTTGTAAAATCGGTGGTTGAGTGTGCTGTTTTCGTGAAAATTTTGACATATAAAGCACAATTTATTTATGCGTCTCATTGCGGCTCATTTACACACGATGCAGGCTTGATTTGCTTGCTGTTGTGCGA
>WFSA01000187.1 GCA_015486215.1 Anaerolineae bacterium
AACAGCGGCCGTTGATCCCGGTTTGATCGGTATCATGGACATGCGCTTGTTGGCAATGCAATTTGCTGGCGAAGAAACGCCCGATAACTACGATTTGGAAGCACGCTTAGTTAGAGGCAGTGACTTAACCCCAGACACAACGATGTTGACATTGAACGAAATCATTCCCGGCTGGGGCGAATCTGATGCTTTCAACCAACCATGGATGGACGCATTGCGTGCTATGAATGAATAGCAAGTAAGCAAGTTTGCAAGCAGGCATGTTTGCAAAATGCGGGTATGCAAGCAGGCAGATGTACTTGCCGCTTGCAACCCTGCACACTTGCAACCCTGCACACTTGCACACTTGCATATTTGCACTTCGAGGTGTCTTATGGACTCACAACAAAAACATAGCATTGAGATGAAAGGTATCTCAATTGAGTTTCCGGGCGTGAAGGCGTTGACGGATGTTGATTTTAAGATTGGAAGTGGAACGATCCACGCTTTGATCGGGGCGAATGGGGCGGGAAAATCAACGCTGATGAAGGTGTTGGGCGGCGTGTATAACCATTATATGGGAACGATTACCTTTGATGGAACGGCCGTTAACATTAAAACTCCTCGTGATTCTATCAAACTTGGCGTGGCCGTCGTCTATCAAGAAGTAGATACCGCTCTCATTCCTTATTTGAGCATCGCCGAAAACATCATGCTCGATGCCCTTGTCAACGACATGGGACACAGACAATTTGTTAATTGGAAGGGCATTCGCGCCGCCGCAAAAGAGTATTTGAAACGTGTAAATCTTGATTTGGATATCCGCACATTGGTACAAGATGTCTCTTTGGCTGACAAGCAGCGCATTTTAGTGGCGCGGGCGTTGGCTGGCAACAGTCGATTTCTCATCCTTGATGAGCCGACTGCCCCCTTGAGCCAAACCGAAACGGATGAGCTTTTTGAATTGATGCGCGATTTGGCACAGAATCAAAATGTTGGCATCATTTTCATCTCCCATCGCCTGCCAGAGATTTTTGAAATTTGTGATACGGTGACAATTTTGCGCGATGGCGAAAAAGTTGCTGAGAAGCCAATCAGCGAGTTTACTCAAAAAGATATTGTTGAGCATATGCTGGGGCGAAAGTTTGATGAAACGTACCCCAAAACGGCCGTTGACATTGGTAGCACCCTCTTTGAAATAAAGAATCTTTCCGAAGCAAACGGCGCGATCCATGATGTAAATTTGGCCGTGCGGGCGGGCGAAATTGTCGGTGTGACTGGTCTCGTTGGCGCGGGCAAGACAGAGTTGTGCAAAACCATCTTCGGCGCGTTGCGAATAGGGTCTGGCGACATTATTTTGAATGGTAATCCATTAAAAATAAACTCCCCGCATACGGCTGTTAAACAGGGATTAGCCCTCGTTCCCGAAGAGCGGCGCAAAGAAGGCGTACTGGTCGAAGAACCCGTCTATATCAACTTGACCGTCGCCAGCCTGAACAATTTTTCCAACCGCTTTGATTTTGTAAACACGACATCCGAACGTGTTGCCGCCAAAAAAATCATTAACGAGTTGGGCATTCGTACCCCTAGCGAAAATCAAAAAGTTGCCTTTTTATCGGGCGGCAACCAACAAAAAGTCGCTGTCGGCAAATGGTTGATCGCAGATGCCGATGTATATATTTTTGACGAGCCAACCAAAGGGGTAGATGTTGGTGCAAAGCATGATATTTTTGAACTGATTGGGCAATTGGCGAGCGACGGCAAAGGCATCATTTATGCGTCAAGCGAAATTCCTGAAATCATGGGTATTTCTGACCGCACCTATGTGATGTATGACCGCACAATCGTTAAAGAGTTAGAAACCACCGAAACCACCGAAGAAGAAATCCTCTTCTACTCCGCTGGAGGACAATAATTATGAGTGCAACAACGAGTGAAACGAGTAAAGCTCGTAAAAAGAGCATCGGGGCAATAGCATTAGATTTTTTTGGTAAGTGGGGTACGCTCCTGACCATCGCCTTCTTGCTTGTCTTCTTTTCAATAAAAATGCCGCCATTTAAGTCAATGGCAAATATGGAGACTATCTTCCGCAGCATCTCTATTGTGACGGTAGTCGCCATCGGCATTACTATATCTTTAACGGTTGACGGCTTCGATTTGTCGGTGGGGTCCGTTGTTACCTTTGCTGACACATTAGTTATTTCTATGTTCGTCTGGTATGAATTTGGCACAGTATTGGGTATTTTTCTTGCCATTTTTATCTCCTTATCCGTCGCTGTTATCAACTCCTTTTTGATTGTCAAACTGAAAATTTTCGATCTGCTCGCCACGCTTGCTGTCATGTTTATCTTTGAAGGGGTGGCGTTGACATACACGGGCGGCGGCTCGATCAGTCAAGGGATGCCGCGCTTGGACGGCACGCCGACGTTTGGCAGAATTCCAGACGCTTTCCGTCTCATCGGCCAATCCCCCTATATTATCATTTTGATGCTGGTTATCGTGGCGACTGTTCATATTTTTTTGAATTATACGAAACACGGCCGTTATCTTTACATGGTCGGCGGCAACAGAGAAGCGGCCAGATTATCTGGTATTCCCGTAGATCGTTACCGCACAATAGCGTATTTCTTATCCGCCTTTTTCGCCTCCATCGGCGGTATTATGTTGGGCGCACGCATCGGCTCATCACAGGTGAACGCAGGCGCAGGCTTTTTGATGCCCGCCGTCGCCGCCGCTTTTATCGGCTACTCCGTCGCTGGTGTTAAAAAACCGAATGCCATCGGCACGCTTGTCGGCGCAGTCTTGGTCGGCGTATTGGAAAATGGGCTGATTATGCTGTCTGTTCCCTATTATTCGTTGAATATCGTGAAGGGGCTTGTCTTGGCGATTGCGTTGGCCGTTACCTATTATAGTAAAGATTAGGGCGACTCATGAAAAGGGCGACCCAGCGGGTCGCCCCTACCATATCGTCCCGTAGGGGCGACTCGCTGGGTCGCCCAAAATTTGGGAGAAGTTATGAATGTGTACGGTAAACATTATCGCACGATTTGGTTGAGTGAAGATGACCAAAACGTGGTGCAAATTATTGATCAGCGTCATTTGCCGCATAAATTTATTATCGAAGAGTTGACAACGGTTGACGAGATGGCGGTCGCTATCAAAGATATGCACATTCGCGGCGCAGGGCTTATCGGCGCGGCAGCTGGGTGGGGCATGTATTTAGCCGCTTTGCACGCTCCCGAAGATGGCTTTATGCAATCTTTGATTGCTGACGGGGACAGGTTGAAGGCGACACGCCCAACGGCCGTCAATCTCGCATGGGCCGTTGACCGCCAGATTGAAGCGATGGCGGCCAGCGCAGATGGTAAAGCGGCCAAAGTTGATCTTGCTCGGAAAACGGCCGTTGCCATCACCGACGAAGATGCCGACTACTGCCGCCGCATCGGCGAGCATGGCGTTTCCATCATCAAAGAGATCAGCAAAAAGAAAAACGGTGAGACCGTCAACATCCTCACCCATTGTAACGCAGGCTGGCTCGCCTTTGTCGATTACGGCTCGGCGACCGCGCCAATGTATGCCGCCTATGATAAAGGGATTGACATTCACATCTGGGTAGACGAAACCCGCCCCCGTAATCAGGGCGCACGCCTTACCGCATGGGAATTGGGGCAACATGGCATTCCGCATACCGTCATCGCTGACAATGTGGGCGGCCACCTCATGCAGCACGGGCTGGTTGATATGGTCATCACTGGCACAGATCGCACCACCTACACCGGCGATGTCGGTAACAAAATCGGCACTTATTTGAAAGCATTAGCCGCCTTTGACAACGATGTCCCCTTCTACACCGCCTTACCCTCCTCAACATTTGATTGGGTCATGCGCGACGGGGTGAAGGAAGTCCCCATCGAACAGCGCGACGGCACGGAGGTACGCTATATTCAAGGAATGCACGACGGCGAAATAACGGCCGTTTTGCTCACCCCCGAAGACAGCCCCGCCGCCAATTACGCCTTCGATGTAACCCCCGCCCGTCTGGTGACAGGCCTCATCACCGAACGCGGCATCTGTGATGCGTCGGAAGAGGGCGTGTTGGGTTTATATCCAGAGAAGAGATAGAGAATGTTGGTGATTCTTCAAGAAGCTGAATTTTTTATCAAAAAAGAACTATCATCATTATGACTTCTACTCATATGGAGCTTTCTATTAAACAAGCGGCAGACTTTCTCAATGTTTCACGGCCGTTTTTGGTGCAGTTATTAGAAAATGGAAAAATCCCTTTTCACAAAATCGGTACCCATCGGCGAGTCAAATCGAGCGATCTCATGGAATATAAACAAGAAATTGAGCAACAGCGATTACATACACTTGATGAACTGGCTGAACAGGCACAACGGTTAGACATGGGGTATTGATGTGAGAAAACTCATTGTCATTTATGATGCTTGTGTTTTATACCCTGCACCATTGCGAGATTTGTTAATGCACTTAGCTTTGACAACTCTGTTTCGTGCCAAATGGAGTACCACAATTCACGAAGAATGGATTCGCAATGTTTTGAAAGTGCGTCCCGATCTGACACGGAAACAATTAGGGCGAACACGCACGCTTATGGATGCCCATGTGCAAGATGCCGTAGTTGAAGGATATGAGGCTTTGGTGGAAAGTATAAATTTTCCTGATCCAAATGATCGTCATGTTCTTGCCGCAGCTATTATGAGTAAGGCGAGTTTGATTATTACATTTAATCTTAAAAATTTTCCACAAGCATCATTGAAATCTTACGGTATTAAGGCGCAGCATCCTGACGAATTTGTTATGAGGTTGATGGATACAGCCCCTGACGATGTGTATACGGCCGTAAAAAGACACCGTGCTAGTATAACTTGGCCTAAGTTCTTAGATGATATACGCCGCCTGTATCGGGAATCGGAATTCCCGATACCTATTTATGGGAGTTGCGGGAATTCCGATTCCCGCAACAAATAACATATAAGGACTTCCGCCAGCGTGTACTAGTTTGAAAAATCCACCTAAAAATGTAACTGACTATCTGCATATTCTGGAACGGCAGGGATTATCTGCAAGCGTGGCACGGTTATGGGAATATGCAGATTTGATTTAATGTGATTTTACAGAGCGTAATCATTACGCAATGAAAAAAAGGTATCTTCTCAATAAATCGTGGACAAGACTTGACAAATTTCATCAGCACTTTATTTTACACGAGTATCATTAGGAAAATTTGTCAAATCTCCCCAGAATACTGAGAAGATACAAAAAAAGGAGTATGCAATGGATTACTATCCTCTTGATACAACAACAGTAACTGAATATGTGAAAACACGTCCCGCATTGAAGGACTTTTTTCCAGAAGACGCAACGCTTGTAGCGCGGGAAGTGGGCGATGGCAATTTGAACTTCGTGTTTTTTGTTGAAAATGCGGACGATTTGACGAATTCTATCGTCGTGAAACAGGCATTGCCTTATTTGCGTGTGATTGGCGAATCGTGGCCGCTAACGCAAGAGCGCGTGCGGTATGAAACGCAAGCGTTGCGGAAGCAGTATGAAGCCGCTCCCGGACTGTCCCCAAAGGTGTATGACTATAATGATGAGATGTCTACCTTGATTATGGAACATTTGCGGGAACATGAGATTATGCGTTTCCCGATGGTGGCGCGTAAACGCTTCCCCAAATTTGCCGATCACATCAGCACTTTTTTGGCGAACACCCTTTTCTACACCTCTGATTTATATATGACGGGCGAAGAAAAGAAGAAGTATATGGAACTGTTCACCAATGAAGAGCTGCGGAAATTGCAGGAGGATTTCGTTTACACCAATCCGTACATGGATTCTGAGGAGAATAATTGGAATCCGTTGGTTGATGATGCGGTAACGGCCGTTCGCCAGAACGCCGAGCTAAAGATAGCCATCGCTGAAGCAAAACGGGCGTACACCACCCACGCCGAAGCCCTTATCCACGCCGATTTACACACTGGCTCCATCATGCTGAATGAAGAAGATACACGGGTGATCGATCCCGAATTCGCCTTCTTTGGCCCGATGGGTTATGACATTGGTGCAGTATTGCAGAATCTGATTTTGAACTATCTTTCCCATTACGGACACACGCCAGACAAAGCCGAACGTGAAAGTTACCAAGCGTATATTTTGGAGACGGTCGCTGCTATTTGGAATGGATTTGCGGCTAAATTTGATACATTGTGGAAAGAAAATAATCGCGGTGATGCTGTTCCGGCCAAGTATTGGGAGTTCGAAGGCGGCGAAGAGGCGTTTGCTGAGTATCGGCGGCGGTATATTTTAAGGTTGTTGCGGGAAACGGCCGTTCACGGCGGCACAAAATTCCTGCGGCGGATGATGGGCATTGTTTCCGTCTGGGACATCAGCAGCATCGAAGATGAAGAGAAGCGGGCCGTTGCCGAACGGGCAGCCATCGCCATCGGCTCCCGCTGGCTGCTGGAAAAAGAGAGCTTCAACAGTATTGATGATATGCTCGCTATTGTGAAAGAAGAAACAGGTTGATAATGGATAATGAATAATTAACAATTAATAATGAAGTACGTTAACGCGTTATGGTATCGCGGAAGCAGTAATACTAAATGTGGCGACACTTAATAATTCATTATTCATTATTTTTCTACTATGAGCGCATTTAATAGTATCGGATGGGGTGAGGGCGGTGTTGTGCGGATGTTGGATCAGCGCAAGTTGCCGCATGAGACGGTTTATAACGATTATCATACCTATGGCGAAGTCGCGCAGGCGATTACGGATATGGTGATACGGGGTGCGCCGGCGATTGGGGCGGCGGCGGCGTATGGATTGGCGTTGACGGCGCATCGAACAACGGCCGTTTCCCCCGTCGCCCTCCGTGCCGAATTAGCAAAAGCGGCCGAACTGTTGAGAGCATCACGGCCAACGGCCGTAAACCTCTTTTGGGCGATAGATCGCATGACGAAAACGATCGCCGATCCTGCCCTCAACACCGTTTCCGCATTACAAACGGCAACCTTGTTTGAGGCCAACGCCATCGCCGCCGAAGATGTGGCGATTAACAAACAGATCGGGCAAAACGCCCAACCCCTCATCCCCGACGAAGCGACCATCATCCATCATTGCAACACAGGCAGCTTGGCGACGGTTGATTATGGCACGGCATTAGGCATCATCCGCATGGCGCATGAACAGGGCAAAAAGATATTTGCTTTGCTGGATGAGACGCGCCCCCGCTTGCAAGGAGCGCGATTGTCGGCGTATGAATTGAAGGCGCAGGGCGTGCCGTTCAAAGTTATCGCCGACAGCGCATCAGGCCATTTTATGCGTACCATCGGCGTGGATTTATGCGTGGTCGGTTGTGATCGGGTGGCGGCAAATGGAGATACGGCTAATAAAATCGGCACGTATAATTTGGCCGTTGTCGCCCGTGCAAACAATGTCCCCTTTTACGTTGCCGCGCCGACAACGACGATTGATATGGCGACGGCAACGGGGGATGAGATTGAAATTGAGGAACGGCCGTCACGCGAAATTACCCACGTCGGCAATTGTCAAATCACCCCCGATGGTATAGAGGTCGGCAACCCTGCTTTTGATGTGACACCGAATGAGTATATAACGGCCGTTATCACTGAAAAAGGGATCGTCTATCCCCCATTCAAAGAAAATTTGGCAAAATTGATGCGGAGTGGTGAAATAGCGTAAGTGACTGTCACGGGGCGAACGGACTTCGTTTACCCGAAACTACACGCCCCGTGATTGTCACTTCTACCAAAATGAAACGGGTGTGTTTCATTTGCTTTAACAGTAGCGGAGACCGAGCTTGTCGAAGTCGTAGCGGCTTCTGCACTCGACCGCCTTTACCTTCGACAAGCTCAGGCGACGGCTATTCCTAAGGGAAGGTTCGTTTTTAACTTTGGACTTTCAGGTGACAGGCACTTGCCAAGTGCCTGTCACCTTGGCCACAGTTATTTATGAGTTTTCCCTAAGTAAATGAAACACACCATTTTGATTTTGCAACCTCGCAACTCCGTAACCATACAAGGTGAAAAAATGAGTAACAACAATTGGCTTACAGAAGCCAAAAACGTCGCACAAGGCATCCGCCGTCAAGTGCTGGCACATACGATTAAAAATAACGGCGGCTATTTGAGTCAAGCGTGCAGTTCATCCGAGATTTGGGCATCCCTTTACACCCGCATCCTGAACATCAGCGCGAGCGAAGCCCCGATGATACCCGCTCCTTTTCCCGGCGTTCCCAGCGCAGCGAATAAAAATTACTTTACGGGACAGGCGTATAACGGCCGTAAATCCCCCGACCTTGACCGCTTTTTCCTTTCTCCTGTCCAATACGCCCTCGTTTTATACGCCACATTGGTCGAAGTCGGCCGCATGTCGCCCGAAGGATTGGCGCAATTTAACACCGATGGAAGCACCGTCGAAATGATCGGAGCCGAACATTCTCCCGGCCATGAAATCACGGCAGGCTCGCTCGGGCAGGCTCTCAGTCAGGTGGCTGGGATTGCATTTGCGCGGCGGAAGAAAGGGGAAAACGGCCGTAATTGGGTTTTCATGTCCGACGGCGAATTCCAAATTGGGCAAACATGGGAAGCGTTAGAGATTCTCAGCTTTTACAAGCTGAATAACGTCGCCGTCATCGTCGATGTCAACGGTCAGCAGGCCGACGGCGCGATGAAAGATGTGCTGAATATTGAACCGTTAGACGAGCGGCTGAAAGCGTTTGGCGCACACGTCATCAAAGTGGATGGTAATAATATAGAAGAGATAGTTGCCGCCTCAGAAGTTATTCCTGATGGCAAACCACTCGTCATCTTGGCGTACACCAGCCCGTATTGCGGCATTGACCTGCTCCAATCCCGCTTTCCCACCCTGCATTATGTCCGTTTCAAGAGCGAAGAAGAACGAGCGCAGTATACAGAGTTACTAACAGAACTGGAGGCGGCATTATGAAAACAATGAGCCGTGTTCACGCTAAAAAATTAGTCGAATGGGCGAAAGATAAGCCAGAAGTGTTGGTCTTGTCGGCCGATTTGACTAGCAATACCGAAGTCAAACTATTCCGCGAAGCGTACCCCGACCGCTTTTTATCCATGGGGATGACCGAGCAGAATATCGTCAGCTTTGCCGGCGGGCTGGCACGCGAAGGGTTCGTCCCCTTCTTCCACACCTTCGCCATCTTTATTTACCGACGGGCATTGGATCAAATCTCAATGTCGGTGGCGTATCCCAATTTGAAAGTGCGCTTGGTCGGTTTTTTGCCAGGCATTATGACCCCCGGCGGCGCAACCCATCAGGCGACGGATGACATCGCCATTTTACGCGCTTTGCCCAATATGACCATCGTCGAGCCGGGCGATGCAAATGAGGTGGCGCAAGTTTTGGATAGTATCGAAGATATTGACGGCCCTGTTTACATCCGTCAATTGCGCGGTGAAGTGCCGATTTTGTTTGACGAAAATGAACCGATGCGGCTGGGGCGGGCACGGCCGTTACGCGAGGGGAGCGACATCACCCTGTTTTCTAGTGGAATTTGCACGGAGGAGGCGATGCGGGCAACGGCCGTTCTCCAAAAACGGGGCGTGTCCATCAACCATCTGCACGTTTCCACCCATAAACCATTCACCGATCCCGCCATTTTGGCCGCCGCCGGCCAGCCCAAATACGGCGTAATCACGATGGAAAACCACACTATCGTCGGCGGACTGGGCAGCGAAGTGGCTGAGGTGATGGCCGAAGCGGGCGTGGGTAAAAAGCTGGTACGAATCGGTTTGCAAGACACTTACGCCCACGGTGCCAGCCGCCCCTATCTGATGCGGACGCACGGGCTGGATGCGATGGCATTGGTACAAAAAGCAGAAAAAATGGTCGGCGAAAAGCTAAATATCAGCGAAGAAGACCTTCAATCTGTCCGTTTGCAAGCGATGCACAGCGACGCGAAAGCGGAAGCACTGTAGGTCAATTTTGCAAAATTGACTTACAGATCGGAGAGCCATTTATCATCTTTCGTATAATAAGTATGATATAATTATGGGATATTTGCGATTTAATTGAGATACGCAGAAAGCAGAAGAGAATATCCGAAAGCATGGTGTAACTTTTGAGGAAGCACAGGATGTTTTCTATGATGATCGTGCAGTTGAATTTTACGATGATGAACATTCTGATTGGGAAGATCGTTTTCTTCTAATTGGTGTAAGTTCAAAATCTCGTTTACTGTTGATATGTCATTGTTATCGAGAAAATGATGACGTTGTTCGCATTATCTCAGCTAGAGTGGCAACTGAAAATGAATCTCAGCTGTATCTTCTCAGTATTCTGGGGAGACTTGACAAATTTTCCTAATAATACTTGTGTAAAATAAGGTGCTGATGACATTTGTCAACTCTTGTCCACGATTTATTGAGAAGATACTCTCAGCTTTATACAGGATAACAATATGAAAGACGAATATGACCTCTCAAAAATGAAATCAAGACCTAACCCCTATGCTAAACGTCTTAAAAAACAGGTGACATTGCGTATGAGCGAGCATGTCGTTGAGTATTTTAAAGAGATGGCTGGAGACACGGATATTCCATATCAGAACCTAATCAATTTTTACCTTATAGATTGCGTAACTTCTAAACGGAAATTACAGATGGTATGGTCGTCATGATTCTTGACAGCTAATGACAGCAAAAAGGGGAAGCACTGTGGGTCAATTTTCCAAAATTGACCCACACAGGGGAGAAAATTATGATACCACATACATCTTTAAACTTATCTGGTGAACGCTTTAATGTCATATATAAATTTCGTGGCGATGAGGCGACTGCGCGAGGAAAGGCTCGCGGTATCTGCTTTGAGCAGACGATTGAATTTCCGGCTGATTTAGTTGGGGATGATGATATTCGCGGACAGATTTTTGGCCGCGTGGAATCCTTTCGCCCATTAGACGATATTCATTTTGAAGCGACTGTCAGCTATGCGGCCGAGAGTTCTGGTTTTGAATTAACGCAGCTGCTCAATGTCATTTTGGGCAATAGCAGCATCAAGCCGGGCATTCGGGTGCAGCGATTGGAGTTGTCAGAGCGTTTGTTGGCGGCGTTCAAAGGGCCGCGCTTTGGGCGGGATGGATTGCGTGAGCGATTGGGGGTGAAGGAACGGCCGTTACTCGCCACCGCTCTCAAACCGATGGGACTAAGCCCCGAATCATTAGCCGATTACGCCTATCAATTCGCATTGGGGGGCATTGACATCATCAAAGACGATCATGGATTGGCAAACCAATCGTTCTCCCCGTTTAAGGAGCGGGTTGAACTATGCGCCGCCGCTGTCGCCCGTGCCAATGCAGAAACAGGATTTAACAGCATATATATGCCTAATCTTACTGCCCCTGCTGACCAAATTATGGATAAAGCCCGCTTTGCCAAACAGGCAGGTGCGGGCGGGTTGATGATCGCGCCTGGTTTGGCTGGTTTCGATGGGATGCGCCGTTTGGCAGATGATGACAATATCGCGTTGCCGATTTTGACTCATCCCGCTTTTCAGGGCAGTTTTGTCACATCTCCCGACAATGGCATCTCTCATTACACTCTTTTTGGGCAGATGGCACGATTGGCGGGAGCGGATGGAACGATCTTTCCTAATTATGGCGGCCGTTTTTCGTTTAGTCGGGATGAATGTGGCGAGATTGTGGAGGGAACGGCCGTTTCCATGCACAATCTCAAACCGATTTTCCCCGTTCCCGGCGGTGGAATGTATTTAGACAGCATTGCTGACATGTCTGCTTTTTATGGGCAAGATGTGATTTACCTTATCGGCGGCGGATTGCATAGAGGAGATGGTTTGGCCGAAACATGCCGCCGTTTTCGGCAATTGATTGCGTAGGACAAGTTTGCAAACTTGTCCTACAAGGAAAAGTATGAATATAAAAATTTCACCATCGTTGCTTTCATCTGATTTAACGCGGCTGGGAGAACAGGTAAAAGAGGCCGAAGCGGGCGGCGCGGAGTGGCTGCATATTGATGTGATGGACGGCCGTTTTGTCCCCTGGCTCACCTTCGGCGCACCCATCGTCAAAGCGTTGCGCCCCATCACAGATATGGTGCTGGACGTGCATCTGCTCACCGCCAATCCAGAACGGCTCATCCCCGCTATCGCTGAGGCGGGCGCGGACATCATCACCGTGCAGGTGGAAGCGTGTACCCATCTGCACAATACCATTCAGCAGATCAAAAGTTTGGGCATCAAAGCGGGCGTTGCCCTCAATCCAGCCACCCCATTATCAACCATCAAGTGCATTGTGGAAGAGTTGGATTTGATCATGATTTTGGCAGTCGATCCCGGCTTTCAGGGAATGCCATCTTACGCCAAAAGTGTGTGGAAAGTGGCACGCGCCCGCAAAATGGTAGACGACTTTGGGCTGGAGAATGTGGACATACAGGTTGATGGCGGTATTAAAGCGAACAATATCGCTGAGTATGTGACGGCTGGGGCGACAGCTTTTGTGGCAGGATCGGCCGTTTTTAATGACAAAGAAAGCGTGGCAACAAACATCGCCACGTTACGAGAACAACTATAAGAATTTAAGTATCTTCTCAGTATTCTGCAGAGACTTGACAAATTTTCCTAATGGTACTCGTGTAAAATAAAGTGCTGATGAAATTTGTCAAGTCTTGTCCACGATTTATTGAGAAGATAAGAGTTTAATAATAGATGATCCGCAGATTATGCAGGTTTTCGCAGATTGGCAACATGGTTGCTTAAAGATAATCTGCGTGAATCTGCATAATCTGCGGATCAATTGAAATAAAGGAGAAAAATTATGAACTGGGGTATGAAAAATAGAATGTCACGGATTTTTAATCCAGAGACGGGTAGAACATTGATGTTTGCAGTAGATCACGGTTACTTTATGGGGCCGACGACAGGGTTGGAGAATATCACCAAAACCGTCGATCCATTGCTGCCTTATGCGGACACGCTGATGCTGACCAGAGGCGCGTTGCGTAACTATATCGCGCCTGAAAAAGACACATCCATCATTATGCGCGTCTCTAGCGGCACGAGCATTTTGAATAAAAACTTACTGCACGAAGGATTATCCGTCTCTATGGAAGAGGCGTTGCGGATGAACGCATCGGCTGTTGCATTTTCCATCATGGTGGGGGCGGAGTTTGAACGGGATACGCTATTGGCGTTCTCAAGCTTAGTTGACCAAGCAGAACGGTACGGAATGCCGACATTGGCAGTAACGGCCGTTGGCAAAGGGCTAGAACGAGATGCCCGTTACTTGGGCTTGGCGAGCCGTATCGCCGCTGAATTGGGCGCACGCATCGTCAAAACGTATTATTGCGAAAATTTTGAACACATCACCAGCACCTGCCCTGTGCCCGTCGTCATTGCTGGCGGCAAGAAAGTGCCAGAGCAAGATGCGCTGACTACCGCTTATAAAGCGATCCAAGCGGGCGCGGCTGGTGTCGATATGGGACGCAATATCTTCCAATCCGAAAGCCCAGTAGCGATGGTGCAAGCCGTCCGTGCCATCGTGCATGACAACGCCACACCAGATACAGCGTTTGAACTGTATAACGATCTGACTCTTGGAGAATGACATGCGCGTTGCGATGTATTACAACAATAAAGATGTGCGTTTGGAAGAGATGGGCGTGCCTGAAATTGGGGCGGGCGAGGTGCTGGTGAAGGTTATCGCCAGCGGTGTTTGCGGCTCGGATGTGATGGAGTGGTATCGCATCAAAAAAGCCCCCATCGTTTTGGGGCATGAGGTGACGGGTGACATCGCTGCTGTTGGCGAAGGGGTTGACGGGTTTACGGCCGGCGACCGCGTTGTGTTTACCCATCATGTGCCTTGCCACGATTGCCGCCACTGCCAAGCGGGACAGCAGACATTGTGCCACACATTGCACAATACCACATTTTATCCGGGCGGCTTTTCAGAATATGTGCGTGTGCCAAAAATCAATGTAGATAGGGGCGGTGTAATTAAATTGCCTGATTCTATGTCCTATGAGACGGGAACATTTACCGAACCGTTGGGTTGTGCCGTGCGTGGTCAACGCAAAATGGAGATGAAGCCGGGCGCGAGCGTTTTGGTGCTGGGCAGCGGTCTTTCTGGCTTGTTGCACATCAAATTGGCGATGGCATTGGGCGCAGGGCGCGTGGTGGCGACGGACATCAGCGAATATCGGTTGAAAGCGGCCGTTGATGCGGGTGCGGAACTGTCCTTCAACGCCCTAGAAGATGGATTGGTCGAGCGGCTGATCGAAGCGAACGATGGACGCGGCTATGATCAGGTGATCGTTTGCACGGCCGTTCCCATCGCCTTCCAACAAGCCCTCCAAGCGGCCGACGCGGGCGGCGTGGTGCTGCTCTACGCCATCAACACGCCGGGCACAGAAGTCCCCTTCGCCATCTACGACTTCTATCACAAAGGGATCACGCTGATGAACACCTATGGCGCAAGTCCATTGGATTTGCAAGAGGCGTTGGCGTTGCTGCAACACGGCCGTGTGGAAGTTGATTCACTCATCACCCATCGGCTGCCCTTAGCCGAAACGGTTGAAGGATTCCAACTAACGGTAAAAGCACAAAATTCGATGAAAGTAATCATCGAACCGCAGAAATAACAATGAACAATGAACAATGAGTAGTATCTTCTCAATAAATCGTGGACAAGAGTTGACAAATTTCATTAGCATTTTATTTTACACGAGTATCATTAGGAAAATTTGTCAAGTCTCCCCAGAATACTGAGAAGATACAATGAGTAATGAGCAATTTGTTCTTTGTTCATTACTCATTGTTCATTGCTAAGGGAAGGTTCGTTTTTAACTTTGGACTTTCAGGTGACAGGCACTTGCCAAGTGCCTGTCACCTTGGCCACAGTTATTTACGAGTTTTCCCTAAGGGTGTGATGTTGAATATTATTGGACCAAATGATCCCGCGTTGGATGTGTTGGCGGCGGCGTTGGATGCACGGCCGTATTTGGATGCAGAGTTGACGATTATCCCGTGGCCTGAGTATCGGGAACAATTGATGGCGGTGTTGACGGCCGATACGGCTCCCAGTCAGGCGGTATTCGTTCCCGGCCATATTTGGTTGCCAGAGTTTGCGGCGGCGGGATATTTGGCTGAAATTGCCCCTTTGATGCAAACGGCTCCCCCCGATCTGCTGACTAAGTACGATCCTGACGATATTGTGGCATCGGTTGCTGACGAATGTCAATATGAGGGAAAGCAGTATCAACTGCCCTTCTTTTCTGATGGGCATATCATCTTTTATCGTGCCGATCTGATTGAATTGGATGAAAGTGACGGCGTGCCTGTGATTTCTACTCAAGATATATTCTCATTGGCAACGGCCGTTCACAACCCGCCGCACGTTTACGGGCTTGCGCTCAAAGCGGACGGGAGCGAGATTTTTACCGATTGGCTGCCGTACTTGTGGGAAGCAGGCGGGCGGATTTTTGATGAAAACGGCCGTCCTGACCTCGATAACCCGATCAATATCGAAGCATTGGAACTGTATTGCAGCCTGCGTGCCCTTTGCCCGCCAGAAACGGCCGTTTACGGCAATGGTGAAATTGCAGAGGTACTCCGCAAAGGAGAGGCGGCCATCGCTGCCAATTGGGGCGGGCAGAGTGCGCCGATTGTGTTGGGTGATGGCGAAGGGCGGGGGTATAAGACGGCCGTTTTTCCCGTCCCGTGGAACGCCGTATGGGGCATTGCCATCCCGCAGAATCAACCAGATGCTGTCCAGCAGCATACCATTTCTGTGTTGATGCAGCTGTTAGGAACAGAACAGGATAAACAGATCACGCGCATTGCCGGCAGCCCCGTGCGCCAAAGTAGCTATGCGCCATCAGAAATGGCAAAATTCTCATGGCTGGCCGCCCAACGTGAGATGTTGGGACGTGCCAAATTATTGCCCGCCCGACCAGAATTGGGCAATTTCTTGGGATTGCTTTATCGAGCTGTCCATCAAGCGTTTACAGGTGAATTATCTGCGGCGGAAGCGTTGGCGGATGTGCAGGCAAAGGCGTTGGCGACTGTAGGATAATACTGGGGGATGGGGCGCAGATTTTCAGAATTTTCAGGATAGGCGCAGGTTCTTGTTATCCAGTTTTTGGGGTGACGGGAGAGAGTAAATTGCTGACCGCACGCAGAGCCGCCTCCACAGAAACGGTCTCATCCCAGATGAAGGGGATATAGTCGCGCTTTTCCTGTGCTAATACGGATAGACGATCTGTGTGCATGGTGTAAGGCTGCGAAATACGGGGATCGCTGGGGCCGAAGATGGTGAGGACGGGGCAGTCAACGGCCGTTGCCACATGCGTCGGCCCTGTATCATGCCCGATATAGAGATCGGCCACCTCGCTTAACGCCCCAATTTCGCCTAAATCCATTCGCCCAGACCAATCTGCGGTGGGAACAGAGGTTAATCCGTTTATTTTATGGACTAACGGCTTATCGTCACTATCACCGACGAGCAGGAATTGGGCATTATATTTTTTATCTAAACCGTTGATGAGACGGACAAACCGCTCCAACGGCCACTGTTTATTTCTATTTGTGCGGATAGGATTGCGCCCACCGCCGGGATGGATGATGAACAGTTTCTTTTGTCCCAGCCAATCCACATCATCAATGAGCCGTTTGGTAACGGCCGTTCTGGCACTATCCGGCGGGTAAAATTCCATCCTGGCGGTGGCAATCAGATCGTCTGATACTTCTGATGCAGCGGCCAGAGAGAGGTAAACGGCCGCTTCCTGCATCACCTCATCGGCGGGAACGACGGTGTGCGTGTGGGCAAAGCCGCGCCCGTCAACTTGCAAGCCGACACGCTGGGGAATATGTGCCATCCACGCTAAAAGGGACAATATCGTGGAGCGGCTGGGAGTGAACACCGTGTCATACGCTTCCCGTTGCAATCGTTTGGCAAGCGTGGAGAGGTCACGCCAGCTTAATCCGTCCAGCCCCCCTTTACTGGTGCTGATCAGCTCTGTCAGGCGCGGATTACCGATAATGGCAGGACGCGCCCAATCGCTGATCGCCCAATCGAAGCGGGTATCGGGATATTGTTGGCTGAGAGCGGTGAGTAAAGGGGTGGTCAGCATCACTTGGCTGACGCAGCATGGTTTGAGGATGAGGGCTTTTTTTGGCGGGGCAAACGGCCGTTCCCCTTTTAATGCAAACGGGATGTGTGCCAGACGGGAACATACGGCCGTAAACGTGGACTCTTTAGGCATTTTTCACCGTCTGCGGCTACTCTTCAACCGTGATCAGCGCACTCATGGCCGCGAATTTTGCTTCACCGATGCCGGTAACGTCCATGATCGCGTCTATACTGGGGAAATCCCCATTTTCTTGACGATGGGTGATGATTTTTTGGGCGGTGCTGGGGCCGACACCGGGTAAGGATTCTAATTCGGCGGCGGTCGCGCTATTGATATTGATCATGCCGCTCTCATTACTGCTGCTTTCAGCGGGGACGGCTTCAATGACGATGGCGCGGGAGTCGGTAACGGCCGTATCCGTCTCTCCTTCATCAATCGTCGGCACATGAATCTGTACGCCGTCATGCAGCGGCTGGGCGAGATTGATGATCGTTGTGTTGGCCTCGTCGGTGAATCCGTCCGCCGCTTGGATCGCATCCTGCATACGGCCGTCGGCGGGAATCTCCACTAATCCGGGCGAAACGACGGCTCCATTCACAAAAACGGTCAGCGGCGAGGGCGTGGGGGACGGGGCTTCTGTCGCCGCTGGTTCGGGCGGAACGATGACAATTGGGGCGGGTTGAACGCGGTTGCTGAGGGCGAAGGCAACGGCCGTTCCCGTCACACCCATAAAAAGGGCGACAAACAACCATAACCAATGTACTGTATTTCCCTGTTTTTGCCTGCGCCGCTCGTCCATGATCACTCGCTAATAATTATCAATTATCAATTGTTAATCGCTTTTCTAATGTATGCAACGCCGTTTCCAACTGCGCTTGCCGTAAACTTGTTGTCACATCGCCGCGTGTGCGTTCCAAAACGGCACGCACCGTATCGGTGCGCCGTCGCAAGCCGCCCGTGATCGCGTCATTGAAATCGACCGTCACCAATACGCTGTAAATATCGTTCATATTGTCTAGCAGCCGTTCAGCCTCATCGCTATGCCCATGCCGAATGATGTCCAGAATACGGCGACGCTGTTCGGTGGCGGCTTCGGCTAAGCCGTTGAGCCATGTATTGGATTCGACATTCAGATCTTGCGGTGTGGGCAACGGCAAATCGCGCACTATGGCGTAGGTGAGTTTGGCTTCGACGAACTCTTTGATCGCGTCTTGGGTATAGCCTGCGTGGTAGAGGGAGGTGTATCCGTCTACGCCGGCGATTAGGGTGGAAACGGCCGTTTGCGCCTCATTAATTAACCCGTCCGCCACCTCCCACTCTTTGCGGTGGACAGCACGGATAGCACGGGCGCATAAACTGACTAATTTACGCGACCGTTGGTACGCTGTATCACGCACCGCGCTTTTTCGTTCAAACTCTTCTCGAATATCGTCAACGATTTTGCTTAATTGTTCCATTATTTTCTATCACACGCTCAGAGTGACCCTTGTTCTATTACTCTTGCCCATCTTTTGGCGGGGTGAAGAATTGTTGTGCCAAATTACGCGGCATTTGAATCGGCCCAAATTGACGCTCATAATTAGCGATATTCTGCTTCAAGGCTGCTTGCAGCATTTTAGCGTGCATCGGTGACATGATCACGCGAGCTTTGATCTGCCCGCGCGGGGTACGGGGCAGCATTTGGGCAAAATCAACCACCATCTCAGCAAAGGTGTGACTGATAAAGGCGAGATTGGCGTAAACCGCCTCCAAATCTTTGGGTATGTCAACAGCAACCTGTTTTGGCTGCACTGGCACTATTGGTTTTTGTTCGCTCATATGTTTTCCTTGAGGAGTTTTCTTTCTGTTTTTAGGCAGACCTAGCAGGGCATTTCTAGAATCGCCCACTATGACTCAATTTCAATAAACAAGACAGTGTAAATATAATCTATTGTATACCTTTTAGCAATGGAGGGGCGGCTAGGGCGATTGCAACCTCGCCTTAATTCGCGATCGTGATCGTTTTCGTGATCGAAAATCGAAAAAACATATCTTCTCAGTATTCTGGGGAGACTTGATAAATTTTCCTAATTTGTCAAGTCTTGAGAAGATACGAAAAAACCGATCACGAAATACGATCACGACAATCATAACGCATAAACTCCCCGCAATTCATATATTATGTCAATTGCGGAGCTACTAAAAACAGTATAAATTTGGAATTTAATAGTGCGATTTGGAGGTTGCAATCGCCCTAGAAGATGCACTGCCGCACTCGCCCGCTTACAAACACCTGATATAATTTGTGCTGGATTGTTGACATGGTTTATTTGACGCAAGATGATCTTTACACTTTGAGGGCGGGCACAAGGCCGCGCCCCTACAATTTACTCCTGTAGTGGAGACTTTTATGGTCGCCCGATCACGCAACAATTGTAAAGACGATTCACCCTAATTTGAACCATATCGGATTGTTTATAGTTCAGGCAAATGATGTCTGGCAAAATTAGTTCTTGTAAAAAGAAAGGAGAATAAGGAAAAATGTTATCCAAACGAAACCTTGCTGTACTGTTGATGCTGCTGTTGAGCATGTTGTTTGTTGCTTGCGGTGGTGATACAGAAGAAACGGCCGTTGAAGAATCACCAGCGGCAGTTGAAGAAGCACCCGCAGAGGATGCACCCGCAGAGGAAGCACCCGCAGAGGAAGCACCCGCAGAAGAAGTTGCCCCTGCTGTCGAAGGCGACTGTGGTGATGAAGGCGTGTTCTGTGTTGGCCTCGTCACTGACGTTGGCGAAATTGATGATAAATCCTTCAACCAATCCGCTTGGGAAGGCGTATTACGCGCCCAAGAGGAATTAGGCGCACAGGTTGATTATATCGAAACTGGCGATGCAAAAGATTACGCATCCAACATCAGTTTATTTGCTGAGAACGGATACAATGTCATTGTCACCGTTGGTTTTGCGATGGGCGAAGCGACTGCCGTAGCCGCATCCGAATACCCTGACATCACCTTCATCGGTGTTGACCAATTCCAAGGCTGGGCATTCGATGATGATACCAGCAATGACATCCCCAATCTCTCTGGCCTCATTTTCCACGAAGAGCAATCTGGCTTCTTGGCCGGCGCATTAGCCGCAATGATGACTGAAACAGGCAAAGTTGGCGCAGTGTTAGGCACAGACCTCGTTCCCCCCGTTGTCAATTTCAAAGAAGGGTACGAAGCAGGCGCACTATACATAAATCCTGATATCGAACTGATCTCCACCTTCCACCCTGGCGGTATGGATGTTGCGTTCACCGATCCAGAATGGGGCGCGACGACAGCACGCCAAGCGTTGGATCAAGGGGTTGATGTTATCTTTGGTGCCGGCGGTAAAACGGGCAATGGCGCATTGATTGAAGTGGCAGCCGAAGAAGGTGCACTTTGCATCGGTGTTGATTCTGACCAATGGGAAACTGTTCCCGAAGCACATAACTGCCTCATCTCCAGCGCGATGAAACTCATCATGCCCGGCGTGTTTGACCTTGTAAGTGCTGCCAGAAATGGCTCTTTTGAAGCTGGCAATTTCTTCGGTGGCTCTGGCTTAGCCGATTTCCATGATTTTGCTGATATGGTTCCGCAAGAAGTGAAAGATGAGCTGGAAGCGATTGATGTTGGTTTGAAAGACGGCTCCATCATTCCCGGCGAAACAGTACGCATGGATGCCCCCGACATGCCCGAAGAAAGCGTTGTGGCCGTTATGGATGGCGAATGTGGCGAAGAAGGCGTTTTCTGTGTTGGTCTTGTGACTGATGTTGGCGAAATCGACGACAAATCCTTCAATCAATCCGCTTGGGAAGGCGCATTACGCGCCCAAGAGGAATTAGGCGCACAGGTTGATTATATTGAAACTGGCGACGCAAAAGATTACGCCTCTAATATCGCCTTGTTTGCCGAGGGTGACTACAACGTCATCGTGACGGTTGGCTTTGCGATGGGCGAAGCGACTGCTGCTGCCGCCGTGGAATATCCCGAGATCAATTTTATTGGTGTTGACCAATTCCAAGGCTGGGCATTTGATGACGATACTAGCAACGACATCCCCAACCTTATCGGTCTGATCTTCCACGAAGACCAATCTGGCTTCTTGGCTGGCGCATTGGCCGCGATGATGACCGAAAGTGGCAAAATTGGTGCTGTGTTAGGCACAGACCTCGTTCCCCCCGTTGTAGCGTTCAAGGAAGGGTACGAAGCGGGTGCATTGTATATCAATCCTGATATTGAATTGATCTCCACCTTCCACCCTGGCGGTATGGATGTTGCTTTCACCGACCCAGAATGGGGCGCGACGACAGCACGCCAAGCGTTGGATCAAGGGGTTGATGTTATCTTTGGTGCCGGCGGTAAAACGGGCAATGGCGCATTGATTGAAGTGGCAGCCGAAGAAGGCGCACTTTGCATTGGTGTTGATTCTGACCAATGGGAAACTGTCCCTGAAGCACATAACTGCCTCATCTCCAGCGCGATGAAATTGATCACGCCCGGCGTGTTCAACCTCGTGAATGATTCTCTGCAAGGCTCTTTTGCAGCAGGCAACTACTTCGGCGGTTCTGGTTTAGCTCCATTCCACGACTTTGACGATGCTATTCCGCAAGATGTGAAAGATAAATTGGAAGCGATTGATGCTGGTTTGAAAGATGGCTCTATCGAAACTGGATATTAAAAATTGTTCTTTTAGATAGTCAGCTTCTTTGAGAAGTTGGCTATCATGGAACAAAAAAAAGCGTTGCACAGGTATTGTGCAACGCTTTTTTTGTATCTTCTTAAAAAAATTGAGGGTATGAGTACAGCAGATTTGGAAAAGAATAGATTGACGTAACTACTCAGCCTATCAATTATTTCACCACAAAGAAACAAAGATCACGAAGAAAATCTTAAAAAACTTCGTGTTCTTCGTGTTTTTGCGGTGAATTTGGACAATGGCTGAGTAGTTAGAGATTGACTTGACTGGCGCAATTTGTTCCTTTCTTCATTTGTTGTACTCACCCGGATATATTGAGATATTATCTTTTTTTGTTGGTTGTTGTAAACGGCCGTTTCTCTCATCAAAATCATGGGCATGTTGGCATGGTTCATTTTGTGCGGAATGATTTTTACAATTTAAGGGCGACCCAGCGGGTCGCTTCCTGCTCTTACATCATCACTTCATACAACTGCACCCATTCAGAAATGGAGAGGGATTGGGCGCGGCGGCTGGGGGCGATACGCGCTTTTTCCATTTTTGCGATGATTTGTTCACGGGGGAAGCCTAAGGCACGCAGGTTTTTTTGTAATTGTTTTCGTTTTTGAGCGAAACCGACTTTGACCAAACGGAAAAATTTCTTTTCGTCGACAGTGCTGGTATCAACGGCCGTTTCCCCCATCAAATCAATCAGCAGAACGGCGGAATCCACTTTAGGGCGCGGCCAGAACGCGCCCGCTTTGATCGTATCCACGATGGACACCTGTCCGTAAAATTGCACGCTGACCGCTAACATACTCATCTGGGGCGGAACGGCCGTTATCCGTTCGGCCACCTCTTTTTGCATAGTCAACACCATGCGGGAAGGTTTGGGCGTGCTGCCCAAAAGGTGGCGTAAGATCGCCCCAGTGATGTAATATGGCACATTGGCGATCACTTTATACGGTTTTGTGAAATATTCTGCTGGATTTTCCGTCAAAATATCACCGTGTACGATGGTGACTGTATCGCAGGGGCTGAGTTCATTTTGCAAAATGGGGATGAGACGATTATCTAGTTCAACGGCCGTTACCGATGCCGCTTCTTGAGCCAGCACGATAGTCAACGCCCCGATACCCGCCCCAATTTCCAGTACATTGTCAACGGCCGTTACCTCGCCCGCGCTCACAATACGGCGCAAAATCCCCTCATCAAACAAAAAATTTTGCCCCAAACTCTTCTTTGGCAAAATCTGGTGATACTTCAAAATCTCTTTTGGATGCAAAACACTCTCCTTAGGGAAGGTTCGTTTTTAACTTTGGACTTTCAGGTGACAGGCACTTGCCAAGTGCCTGTCACCTTGGCCACAGTTATTTATGAGTTTTCCCTTAACAATTAGCAATGAACAATGAACAATTAGGAACGAGGATTTATTTAACCACCGAAGTTGTCATTCCCGCCCCCATCCCCACCTTCGTGAGGACAGGCACTTCATGAGGGTAAACTCTTTTAGGCGGGAATCCAACGTCTTCTCAATAAATCGTGGACAAGAGTTGACAAATTTCATCAGCACTTTATTTTACATGAGTATCATTAGGAAAATTTGTCAAGTCTCCCCAGAATAATAAGAAGATACGGAATCCACTCCTCGAAAACATATGGATTCCCGTCTTCACGGAGCCTGCCCTCACGAAGGTGGGGGAATGACAAATGTGTAATTATTTTTCATGAATGGCCTTATTAATTGTTCATTATTACGGTAGTCCTTCGGGGATCAAATAGTTGATGTCTTCTGCGGGCGGCACGGGGGTCAGCCAATAGACCATTCGTGAACCCGACCACGCTTCGTATGCGTCTTCATCGAACCCTAAATCAACCCAACGGCCGTGAATTCCCCCGCCTGTATCGCCCACAAAGCCGATGCCGTATCCGTCGATATATAATTCTGATAAAAATGGCACTACAGAGCGGTCTACGCCGACAACGCCCTTGCCCGCCATCTGTCCGCTGGCGGTGATGCCATATGCTGGATCATCAGGCTCTTTGCCTGATGTTGCCGCCGTGTAAGACGTTACCCGCATTTCCATTTTGCGCCAATACTCACGCGCCCCTTGCTCTGTCTCCACTACGCCGATCTCGATTCGCGTGCCGTAGCCGATAATTTCATTTACAGGCTCAACTTCTACCCATTCGCCATCTATCGTTTCGCTGACCTGCACCCCGTTTTCGTACTGAATCCGAATCCGTTGGCGTTGAATACCAGCCGATCCCGTGCTGATCATCGCTTTTGTGTCAATGAGCAGATCTGCACCCGCCTGCCAAATCGTTTGATATGGGATGGGTGTATCTTCTATCCGAAAATCTTCTGTCACGCGCACGACTACAATGTCGCTATGGGGCGTGATTGGTGTATCGGCGGCAGGACGGCTGAAATCTTCGCCGGTAAGTGTGATGCCCGCCTCTGCCAATGCGTCTGATACGAGGCCGCCGTGTGTGTTGGTCTGGATAATCGTGTCATCAACGTAGATGGCCAGGGGGATGGCATGCTGGACAACGATTTCCATGTCGGGAGCGAGTGGGCGGTCGAGCGGCGGTTCTATGCCATCTGCGGGGCGGATGATGATGCCCGCTTCATCTAATGCGTCGCCGACGGTGGCGGCGTTGGTGCGGATGGTCTGATGATTTTGTCCATCACGGATGACGACTGTGTTAAAACGGCCGATCTCAATCAGATCAGGCAGGGGGGTGAACGCAATGGCGTTTAATTTGAGACGACGGCCGTCGGCATATATCTCATCACTCCTTCCCAATGTGATACTGTTCTCGTGCAGGAATGTGCCGATGTTGTTCTCAGCCGTCCAAATAATGCGTGACTCGTCTTTTGTTCGTATAGTGACGGGGATGGCGCGTTGAATCTGAATGGGGGTGACGGTATCGGGCGGGGCGGAAAGGGCGGGCTGGACAATATCCTCATCGCGTAGGCTGATCATCACGCTGTCAAGCAGGTCGGCGTTGGTTTTGTACTTGCCAACTGCCGTTATCTGTTCATCCCCATCATAAATGATGTACTCTGGCGGCTTTATGGAACGGGAAACGGCCGTTAGCAGACTTAACACTCCAAGAATCGCTAATAAAACGGCCGTTATACGTTTTCCAGATAATTGCATATGAGAAAAATAGGGGGAAGGAGAGTTCGATGTGGAGACAGTTCTAGCTCTGCCTTTACACGCCAACTTGATATAAACATGGAACCGATAGCCAGCAGGTTGATCTGGACACCCGAAGGGGAAATCTTAGTGCTGCTTCCTTCCGGACCTGACACGGTTCGATAGCCTTCGCCGCCAGGGACCCACTGATTATCGGTCTCATATCTATATCAATTGTTAATGGGGCAATTATCAATGAATAATGAACAATTGTCAATTATCCATTATCAATTAAATATACTAAACCGCTCGGGGCCGCGATCTAGTTCCCATGGATAGATCATGTACGCATCGGTGATGGCGGCGTAATAGGTGGGAGATTTGCTGGGATAAAGAGAGGTGGTCGGTTTGTAATGGAGGACGCATGTTTCGGGTGTGCCGCCAGCGGCGGCGATGCGATTGGCGACGGTGATGCTGTTGCGCCCTTTTGTCCACACATCATCCACAACAAGCACGCGGCGGTCACGTAGCGCGTCATCGGAGGGGAATTCGATAAATTCGGGGATGGCGTACCGTATCTGTTCAGGATCGTGCATGCCGGGAAAATCGGCTGGAAAACGAACAGATGCGGTGAGGATGTAGGTGATGTTTAACGCTTCGGCCAAGAAGCCGCCAGGGATCATGCCTCCGCGCGTGATGACGACCATAGAATCAAAACGGCCGTGTATCTGCGGCACTAAATAATCAATCAATTTATCTACATCCGACCATGTTAAGACTTCTCGACGCATAATATCCTCAATGTACTCATATAAAACGAAACATCTTTGCCATAAAATGTGACAAAGATGTTTAATTTGTTGATTCTTAATTTTGACAAAAGGCGCACATCTGCACGCCAAGCGAAGATGCTACCCGCTCCCTTAAAATGTGTCAATAATTAGTGGTGGATAATTAACAATTCGTAATGAATAGTACGTGAAGAATGCACTGTTACTCGTGGTGACGCGAGGTACATACTTACTATTTGTCGTTTGTTGTTTCCAATGCGCCAATACGTGTCAATTTTTCCTCTAATCCTGCCTCTGTTTCATTCATTCCTATCTCCACATGCGGATAGATGAGCCAGACGAGCGACAGGCCGAATAGTGCGCCAGTCGCGGTGCGAATTAATGGCGGACTTTCGCGCAGGGGGAAGATTTTGCCCATTGCGGCCGCAAATCCAATTGCCGCCGAGCCGTCAAGGGGAGTGGCAAAGTAGCCAAAAAGCTGGCTGAATCCATCCAGCCCGATGGGGACGAGACCAACCAGCAGAAACGCCCATGCAGGCATTCCTTTTATGTTGCGACGACGGCGCAATACGCCATAGAGCAAGCCACCGAGCAGAATAAAGCCATAAATGGACATATCACGGGCGCAAAGGGCGGTTTTGTACCCCATCCGTGAGTTGCCCAAGAATTTGCGGGCGGCTATTGTGAATGCAGCCCAATTAAATTTATTAATGCCGTCAAATTCGGGGATGTCGGGCATATACTCTTCGATGGGTTTGTACGCGCTGTGGGCGATTTCGCGCGGGTAAAAGGGCTGCTCGCCAAATATGAAGATGGATCGGGAGGCCATTTGATGGCACATGGGGCCGTAAATGGTGTAGATAAAACGGGCGGGGGCGACTGCGCCCGCGTTCATAAGAACGGGGGCGAGCAGGGGCAGGCCGACATAAATAGCGACAAGGAGATTGAAGGCGGCGAGCCAATGTTTGCTTAATAGATAAATTGCTTTATCTAATCCGATGACGATAGCACGCTGTCGGCCTGTGATGGGTTGTTTTTGTGCCATAATGAGGTTAAGGTCAATAGACTTGATAGGTTTTTTTTGCATGGTTCAAAACGGGATAAATCATCTTTACAGTTTTATAAAATAATGGGACGCGGATGGGGCGGATTTAACGGATAAACGCAGATTTTTCTTTTTTTATCCGCGTTTATCCATTAAATCCGCGTACGAAGCTATCTATGTTCCATTTTTACGTTAAGTTATGCAATACTAGTATCTTCTCAGTATTCTGGGGAGACTTGACAAATTTTCCTAATGATACTCGTGTAAAATAAAGTGCTGATGAAATTTGTCAACTCTTGTCCACGATTTATTGAGAAGATACCAATACTACTATACTGTAAAGCCGGTTGTTAGTTTTTTGAACCATGTCGTTTTTTTGATAGAGATCTGTCAGGTCTACTCAACAAGATAATCTTCGATATGTTTTTCGGTGAGACTGCCACGATGAACGGCCGTTACCACCCCGTCCTTATTGATAAAATAAGTCGTCGGATAGGTGAATACGCCATATTTATCAGCGATAATGCCGCCGTCGTCGAGTAATGCGGTAAATGTCAGCCCCAAATCATCGCGGAAAAATTTGTTCACACGGTCTGCTGGTTCATCAATGTTGACGGCGATGATGGCGAGTTCCCCGTCGGGATGATTCTCGTAAACCTTTTGAAATTCGGGCATTTCGATGCGGCATGGGGCGCACCATGTTGCCCAAAAGTTGAGAATGACGGGACGGCCGTGTAACTCGCTCAATGTGATCGCCTTATCATCCAAATCTGGTAAGGTGAAGTCGTAAGCAACTGCGCCAATCTCTTGAATACCAGCAGAATCAGATAAATCGGTTTCATTTGCCACTTGGGGCAGAGCGGCAGGGTCACTCTTATTGAGTAAATCGCCGCCAAAAAGGAGCATAGCGATGGTGATTCCGGCTAAGACAGCTGCGGCTATGAGCAGGAAATCTTTACGGCCGTTATCTCCACTCATCATCCACCTGTAAAGATATGTACCAGCCACTCCTCAAAACCAACGATATACGTTTCGTATAGATCAGTGGGAATGAGATTGTTAAACACGGTTAATTTGCCGCTTAACATTAACAAACCGATCATGATGAATAGTGCGCCGCTGACCAATTGAGTTGAATGCAGATGGACGACTACTTGACGCTCTTTTGAACTGGTGAGTATCCATAAAACAGCGGCGATGAAAACCAATAGCAATATGCCGATCTCATGTGTCTGCGTAAATTCAAAATTAGGCATCGGCCCCAGCGGGCGGGTGAGGTAGTTAGCAACGGAAACGATGATGCGCCATACCGCTAATGCCCAGATGAAGGCGACGACGAAAATGGAGGTGCTCCAATCCCATCCTTTACCGCGTAATGCCCGCCAAAATAGACTATTGCGGCTCATGCGTCCAAAAAATGTGGAGACGATGAGCAAGGGCATTCCCAATCCCATCGTATAGATGAATAGCAGCATCATGCCGTTCCAAACAGAGCTGGTTTGAGCAGCCAATGTCAGCACCGCGCCTAAAATCGGCCCCACACAACTAGACCAACCGACAGCAAATGTCAGGCCAAATAGATAAGAGCCTTTCATCGTGGCACTTTGTGGCTGCAATCCGCTTTCACCTTGAACGCCGCCGAACCCGTTTCCCAGCAGGCTCATCACACCAAAAAGGACGATAATGCCGCCACCAAAAAGCATGATGAGGGCTTGGCTGCGAAGGAGGTAGCGGCCTAAGTAGAAGCCGACTGCACCAAAGAGGCTGAATGTTGTTGCCAGCCCCAGCATAAAGGCGAGGGTGTTGGATGCGATCTGTTTACGGCCGCTTTGGAAAGCGAATGCAAAATAAGCGGTCAATACAGGCAGGGTACAGGGTGAGATAAAGCTCAAAATGCCGCCCGCGAAGGCTAAAATCGCCAGTATGATAAAGGGTTGTGTCTGGATGCCGAAGGCAAATTCGTTATCAGCTTTGCCGCCGCTGATGGAGCCGATGATAAGAAATGCGATGACAAGAGCAACGATGAGAAGCAAAAGCCGCTTAGTCGATGACATTTTTTGGATAAAAGAGGGTAATTTCATATTGTTTTCTCCGTGAACAGAGTGGTTAGGCCATTCATGAAAAATAATTACACGTTTGTCATTCTCGTCTTCACGGGAATGATAAATAAAATTTTGGGTGATTTAGATTTAGAAATGACCTTAATCAGAAATCAGATGTACATCAGTTTAACAGAGGAGATGTGTTTGCAATGTAAGCGGCCGTACAAGCCGATTGTTCACTCATCGTCCTGCAAAATTTGCTGCATTAATCGAATATCTGCTTTTAGATTCCTCTGCCGCACAAATAGAGTGCTGACATAAATGACACCCATCAGCCACATGACAAAGTAGCCGAGCAGCAAATAGTTATTGAATTGATTAGCGACATCTTGTACAAATAGAGCGTTCATAATGGATTCCTTCATAGTTGAGTATAGTTGAGTATCATCTCTGCGAAAGCGGCAGCAGCGTGATAATGATCAAAGTGACTGGCACTTGCTAAGTGCCAGTCACCTAAAACGAACATTCCCTTAGCGGTTGCTTAGGCGCATTTTTAGGGCGGTGACAGATTCGTTTAGATGCTGCAGACGGATACGATTGAAGAGCCATGCGGTGAATAGTACCGAGAAATTGATCACACTGATGTTGAGGGAGATGATCATTTTTGTGGCTAACCCATCTTCAAATTCTTGTAATCCTTGTTCTGCTCCTTTTGCTGAGTCGGCCATGCCGCCCACAAGGACGGGGTGAATGTCACGCATTAAACGGACGCTGAGGAAGGTCAAAATAATGGTGAGGAAGGCGACGATGACGTAAACGGCCGCAAATCGTCCCCGTTTTTCTTCATCTTCAATTGCTCCGCGTAGCATAAAATAAGCCGCATAGGTCAACCAAGCGACGGTGATCATTGTGAGGCGGGGACTCCACAGCCACCATGTATTCCATGCGGGCTTGCCCCAAACAGAGCCGGCCACAGTCGCCATGCTGAGGAAAATCAGCCCGATCTCGACGGAGGCGAGAGCGATGGTGTCATATTTGCGGTCGGGCTTGCGTAAATAGAGTATGCCAGCGACGAGGGCGACAAAAAAGGCGACAGCACCAACCCACGCCGCGCCGACGTGGAAGTAGAAGATGCGTTGTACATTGCCCATCAGTTTTTCTGGCGGGGCGTAGAGGAAGACGACGGCGAGGTTGATGATCATGGTGGCAACGGCCGTCCAGTTCAAAATTGTTATTCTACGGTCTAATTTAGTTGAGTTCATAAGTTTCTCCAGCAAGGCGGGATAGGATTCTAATAGTTTGTGGCATGGTTCATTTTATGCGAAATGATCTTTACAGTTTAAGGGCGGGCATAAGGCCGCGCCCCTACAATTTACTCCTGTAGGGGCGATCCTTGTGGTCGCCCAATCACGCAACAATTGTAAAGATGATTCACCCTAATTTGAACCACGTCTAGTTTGTCAATTTTGCGCCTACGATTCTACAATGTAATGGTAAGTTGTAAACCCGGCCGTCAACATCAACGCATCATACAGCATAATGAGCATGATCGGAGTCTGCACCTCAGCAAAGAGCGGCTGCTGCGGGAACATATAGGCGGCCGTTGCCATTGCCGCAGGCAGCACAAGCGGCAGGGAAAGCGGTAGCAAAAGTACGGGCAGCAACACATCCCGTGCACGGGTTTGAATGGACATCGAAGCGATGAGTACACCAGCGGCTACATAACCGATTGTGCCTAAAAAGAGAATGAGCAGTACGGGAGGCCGCCATAGCGGTTTATTAAAAAAGACGATGAATAACAGCACCAAAATGAGTTCTAATGCCAGCGTAAAAATTGTGGTACTTAACACTTTGCCCGCATAGATAGCGTTGCGGTTGATAGGAGCCATCAGCAAGGTGTCCATCGCTTGATTTTCCCGTTCGACAGCCATCGTGCGGTTTAGTCCCAGTGTGCCAGCCAACAAAATGGTCGCCCATAACAGGCCTGTGGCCACATTACGCGCGGCATCGAGATTGGTTTCCAGCGCGAAGTTGAACATGACGACGGTGACGAGCGAGAACATGACCATCACGCTCATAATTTGGCGGGTATGTTTTTCGATTTGCAGATCTTTCCACGCAATTGTCCATGCGGTGGAGAAGAATGAGGAAGTGGTCGGTTTCATAATAATGAATAATGAATAATGAATAATGAAGGTTTAATAATGAATAATGAAGGGTGTGCTCTATTCATTATTCCCAATTTATTAATCATTATTTTTTGCGCGTATGGTTGGTGTAAATTTTAAGAAATTGGGATGGGGTGATGGATTGGCTGTCTACTTCATAGGCGATTTTGCCGCGATTGAGGATGACGGTGCGGTCGCATAGGTTTAAACCGTGTGTGAGGTCGTGGGTGATCATGAGAATGGTACGGCCGTTTTCACTTTCGCGCCGTAATAAATCATCCAATAAATGGGACGCATCCTGATCCAATCCCGTGTATGGCTCGTCTAGCAGCAACACCTCAGGCTCATGCAATGTTGCGCGGGCGATGGTCAGCCGCTGCACCATCCCTCGTGAAAAAGAGGCGACAGTATCCCGCTTGCGGGCAAAAAGGCCGACCGTTTTTAATGCGCGTTCCACGCGCTTTTCGGCATTGTCTAGTTCGTATAAACGGGCAAAAAAGGTGAGATTTTCACCAGCTGTCAAGTCGCCGTAGAGTAGAGCTTGATGGGAAACCATTCCTAAATGTTGGCGTACGCGGGCAGATTGCTTGGGCAATGCCCATCCACCGACAGAAACTTGTCCGGCCGTTGGTGAGAGCAAGGTGGCGATAATGCGCAGCAGTGTTGTTTTGCCGGCGCCATTGTTGCCAACTAGGGTGACAAATTCGCCTGTTTGCAGGTGCAAATTTACGCCGCGCAAAACGGGGTTTGTGCCGTAATTTTTGGTCAATCCTTCTATCTTGATCATATATAAAAAGATGGGCGTGGTTCAGATATAGTGCCTTATTAGTGATGTTCTTGTACCATGTACAAGAAATTGCCCGCGGATTTCGCAGATTAACGCAGATTTATCTGAGACAGCCTTATTGGAAAATAATATAAACAGGTACGGGGTCTAATGCTGTCATCACCTGTTGGGGCAGCATAAATGGGACATCGTAGATAAGTTGGTCATTTATTTGGTCGGTGAATAGTTTGAAGCCGCCATATTCAAAGCCGGGTTCGCCTGCGTATTTGAGATAATTCCGCATTTTGGGGCCGGGAGGGCCGTAGCCATCGCCGTTGATGAGTAATTCAACATTGGGATAGTTGATAATGTTTTGTTTATTGCTGATCATTGGACCGCGTGAATGGTCGAATTGATGAATGATGAGAACTTTGTTCACGCCAATTTGCTCGGCTATCTGTTGTAGTTCGGCTTGAATGGCGTTGATTTCGGCGGCATCAAGCGAGCCGATTTGTTGATTCGGTGTTTGCTCGGCGGTCATATCAAATTCAGGGTCAAGGGCGACGTGGGCGTGGGGATAGCCGTCGGCGATTAACGGCCGTATCCGCATAAATTCATCATACATCGACGAACGGCCGGGTTGAATATCAAACACAATTGCCGCGTTATTGTTGCGGGCGAATGCCAGATATTCCCATAACCAATCCTCCTCAACACGGTGGATACATTGGTTATCTGCGGTACACGGTTTGGCGATGGTGGCGATGGTGTGGATGACGGGGATGAGTTGACGGCCGTCGGTATTATAGGGCGCGTATTCAGCGATTACGCCGCGTATCATATCCATCGTTTGACGGCCGTTTTGGTTGCCCAATATCCCTAATCCGCGACTAAATAAGCTGCCATAAAAGCCAATCAATCGAAAACGGCTCAAATAACCAGAGCCAGAAAGCGCGGGCGCGGGCAGGTGGGCGGGCAACGGATCGGGCGCGTTTTCAGGATGCCAGAGCCATGTCAAAATATCCCAAGGAACGGGGATGGGCGTGCTGGTCGCCGTTGCGGTGGGTGTTTCTGTTGGCGGCGGGGTATCGGTTGGCATGGGGGTG
>WFSA01000188.1 GCA_015486215.1 Anaerolineae bacterium
CCATTTAACTTTGGAGTTTACCCTCACCCCAACCCTCTCCCAAAGGGAGAGGGAGCAAGTTCCCTCCCCCTTCGGGGGAGGTTTAGGGTGGGGGACGACAAAACTCAAATATCGGTAAAACGGGTAAGTTAATAAAGTCTTATTCCTTAGCTGTACTCATGCCCCAAACTTTTTGAGAAGTTACACCTATACATTATCCGCAATGAACAATCCCGATGATTTACTGATGTGGTAACGGCCGTTTTCCAAGCTGCCGCCGTTTCGAGTGGTTCACTCCTTCGAGAGTGAACCACTCTCCACTAAGGGAAAACTCGTAAATAACTGTGGCCAAGGTGACAGGCACTTGGCAAGTGCCTGTCACCTGAAAGTCCAAAGTTAAAAACGAACCTTCCCTAAGCCTTTGTAAATGGCAGATTTACTTATTGCCCAACAGTTTACCGCCGACGGGCAGATACAGGTACCCCTCATCAGCTAATTGTTGATAATCGGGCGGCATTCGACGGCCGTCTATGATCAAATAAGGCGGTTCAACCGTCGCCCGAATCGCTGAGGATACGCCGCGGAACTCTTCCCAATCGGTGGAAATATAGACCGCATCGCTCCCTTCCATCGCCTCAGCCGCGCTATTGTGATAGCTGATGCGTTCAAAAAGATGGTTTTTGCTGGGATTGAACCAATACTCTTGCGCGTCGGGCATCGCCAGCGGATCATAGGCGCGGATTTCACGCACGCCGCGAGCCAGAAGCGATTCGACGACCTTGAGTGCGGCTGAATCACGCATATCGTTCGTCCGTTTCTTAAACGCCAGCCCCAGCAGAGCGACGCTTTTATTGTTAAAGCTAAAACCAGCCTCATGCACTGCGCGGTCAACCAGATACGTCTTTTGATATTCGTTGATATTGTAGACCGATTGTAGTAACGCCGTTGAACTGCCTGTGCGGTTCATCTGGTAGATGAGGGATTGTATATCTTTGCCGAAGCAACTGCCGCCAGCACCGTTGCTGACATACGATCCCCATGTGGAGATGCGGCTGTCGGCGGTCACGCCCAGTTTCAAATCTTCCATGCGGATATTGTCGTGCGTTTCGGCCAATCGTGCCGCGACCCCGTTCCAGAAGGAGATGTAGGTGAGCAGGAGCGTATTGCCCAAATACTTGATCGCTTCGGCCGTTTCTGGCGTTGTTTCTAAGAAGCGGATACGAACATGGTTGACATAAGATGAGTAAATGCGGCGCATAATCGCCATATCTTCCTCTGTATCCGTGCCGACGACGACGCGATCTGGCCGCCGTGAGCCGTCAATCGCGTTTCCTTGTGCCAAGAATTCGGGATTGGATGCCATGCCGAAATTTTCGACCTCATGCCCATTCATCACTGCTTGCAAGGTGCGGACTGTGCCGATGGGGACGGTGCTTTTGTTGACCAGCACAACGCGCCGTTTATCTTTTCGTGCTGCCAGCAATGCGCCGACGTGGTGGGCGGCGTTTAGGTAGTAGCTCAAATCAGTCGAGCCGTCCCGTTTTGGCGGGGTGTTGAGACAGAAGAAGAAGAGGTCTGTTCCTTCAACGATGGCGTCGATATTACTGGTGAAAAAGAGATGTTTATCTATATTTTCAGCGACAGAAGCGGCGAGGCCGGGTTCGTTGACATATCGTTCAATCTGCGCTCTTTCGCCTGATTGGTACGCATCAATACGTTTTTGGTCAATGTCGTATGCGTAAACTTCATGACCACTTTCGGCCAAAACGGCCGCGTGGGGCAAGCCCACAAATCCTGTTCCTACAACAATAACTTTCATGTTTTCTCCGTAAAGATAGAGGATGGAGGTAGAGGATGGAGATAGGGATAGAGGATTTTGTTTCTCTATCTCTATCTCTCTATCTCTATCTCTATCTCTCTATCCACTCTATCTTTTCATCATTTTTATGGCCGCTTGGCGACCGAGTTCAACTGCAAAGTTTGTACCGCGATCCCATGGATAGACTTGGCTCATACTAGCGAAGTATATCTTATTCAGAGGAGATTGCAGGGCGGGAATCGTACGGGAATGGTTCAACTTAGGGACGGGCTGGGCGTATTCTTCGCGGAAAAGCCAGCTTTTGCGTATCCAGTCGGGTGAAAAATCGGGGTTGATGGCGGTGAGGGCGGCGATGAATTTCTCTTTTAATTCGGAATCGCGCATTTGCATGTACGGATGGGCGGGGGTGACGTAATCGCCGCAGTAGATGATATGGTCGCCGCCGTAATGGGCGCGGTCGATGTAATTGGTATGCTCAACGAGGGCGAGGAAGGGGATCTGATTTTTGCTCTTGTCGGGGGAATCGGCGGGGATATTGAGCCAATAGGTGCCATTATCGGCCTTGTTGGGGAGTAACGGCCGTTTCATCGCCAACACCATCACGACCGCGCTCATGTGCTGCAACGCCATCAATCCCGCCAAATAGGATTTGGGTAACGCTGGGGCAAGGCGGGCGAACTGATGGGGGGATGTGGTCACAAGCAGCTTATTGTGGGTCACGTCGCCATCGGCGGTGGCGATGGTTACGCCGTCGTCTGTTTGATTGATGTGGGAAACGGCCGTTTCCAGTCGCACAATTCCCCCTTGTTGGCGCACCACAGCGGCCAATCGGTCAGAAAAGGCTTGGAAGCCGCCTTTGAAATATCCTAATTTGGGGGTACGCACATGCAGCCGCGCCCACATCCACGCCATATTGACCTTGCGGTAATGTTCGCCGAATTTGCCGATGATGAGAGGCCGCCACACCATCTCGTAGATTTTGTCGCCGTAAGCACGGCGCAGCCAGTCGTCGGCGGTGTGCTGTTCCAGCTTTTTCCACGGCTTGCGAAAGCGCAGGTACGCGCTGACAAAGCCGAATCGCGCCACGTCAATCAGGTTGAAGCCGGGAAAGGTGATCCAGCGCATGGGGGAGTCGAAGGGGATGATACGGCCGTTGTACATCACTGAAGTTGTCGGGCGGGGGAAGAAGATGTCGTCTCCGATTCCGATCTCGTTCGCCAGCCCGATAATTGCCTTATCGGAGGCGAAGATATGGTGGTAAAACTTGTCCAGCGTCCACTCCCATTTTTCATCACGGAAGCCCGACGCGAGGCCGCCTGTTTGTGGTTTGGCTTCGTAGACTGTTACTTGATGTCCTGCGGTGAGGAGGTCGAAAGCGGCCGTTAGGCCCGCAATGCCGCCGCCGATAATTCCAATGTTCATAAAGAGTATGCGAGTGGCGAGTAATCCACTTGCGGCTCGCTATTCGCCGCTTGTTAAAATAAATTTCTGATGTCAAATTCCCAGTTTTTAGCTAAAAACTGGGGATTGTACTCCTTGTTTTTGTAGGAAAACAGGGGATTTGGGGATAAACGGCCGTTTTTCTTGAATTTGATATGTTCCCATTGGTAACGCCTCCTATCATATGAGACGGGGGAATTGTAGATGGAGCTATGAGAATTATCAAGGTGTTGGCGGTGTAAATATAGATTTATATTAATTGAGGCATTTTGGCGGAGATGGTGAATTTTTCTTAAACGGCCGTTTACCCAATATCACAAACGGCCGTTTATTTTCAATCTTGACACCGCACACTAATGCGTGTACGCTCGTAATATGAAACGTAGAGATTTAGAAAAATGCTTGAAAAATCAGGCTGGTATTTTCTCAGATATGGCGGAAAGCATGATGTTTGGACAAACGGTATCTGTCAAGAAATGATACCCAGACATACTGAAATTAACGAAATGTGGCTCTTTGAGGAATTGTGTGGTCTAGTGTGTCCGTGTCAGGAATTCCGATTCCCGACACAGCTAAAACTTGGTACGGGAATCGGAATTCCCGTACCTTCACCACACAAAAGCTCATGAATTGATGGGGGATGGGGATGGAGATGGGAAAAACGGCCGTTTTCATCCTATCATCCATCTTTCCGTCATGTAGATAATAATACCGCAATCCATGTCTTTCCCGTAACACCACGCAATTAGATATTCCGTTAACGGCAGTTGACTTCCCCAAAATATCTACAATCGTCATCACGGTGACGCTGGCGAGTAAAAGTCCGACTTCTCGCAAGAAGTCGGACTTTTTTATTGAACATACCTTAATTGATTGGCAGCCGCTTGTTGTTCCAGCCGTTCAACCAGCCACACTTTAATGATGGATTGGCGCGTTACACCAATACGACGCGCTTCCTTATCTAAGGAATCAACCACCCACGCAGGAAAATCTACATTTATCCTTTTTTGGGCTTGGTTAGGGCGTTTAATGGTGGACAAGTCAAGATCGTCGATAATATCCACTTCGTTGTCGTCGAATTTTTTGTCAAACTGTTTAGCTTGCATAAAGTTCTACCTCCGATTTGCGTGAATGTCTTACTGAAATGATGCGAATGTTATCGCCACGATAAGTAACGACTGCCGACCACTGTTTTTTGGCAATGCGGCCAATCAGCAAAAAACGGGGTTCATTCGTAGAGTTGGCCTGAACTTCAATTAAATTTGGGTCGCGCCATAGCTCTTGCGCGATGACAAAATCAATCCCGTGTTTGTTTAGGTTTGAAATGCTCTTTTTTTCATCAAATTCAAAATGATTCATAATGCAAAAAGTATACCATAATTACTCACAAGATGGGATACCGTTGCGGGGCTTGAGCAGGGTGATTTCAAAGCCAAGTACGGTAGGGGTTGGATGGGCGGGGGAGGTCTTTTCCATGAAGAAAGGTATTATATCCTGCCCTTCTCACCCTGAATCCGAATCATCGTGTACATAAATACGCGGTAAGTAATGTACAGGGCGAGAAGGCGCGGAATAAATACCGTTCGTTTTAGACGAGACCTATCCGCGCCATCCCGCCCTTACGGAAAACCATTTGACTTTGGAATTGACCTGGGTGCTTGGCAAAACCCCCTGCACCCCCTTATACTTACCCGCAACATGACACTTTAACCCTAGCCAAGAGAGAATGCCGATGAACTCACCCTTTTCAGATCGTAGAATGATCACCGATGCTGACCGTTTCTTTGGGCGGAAAGCCGAAACCCACAAAGTTTTCAACGCCCTTGCCGCCAACAGTCCGCAATGCGTCTCCATCATTGGCGAGCGGCGCATTGGCCGATCCTCCTTATTGCAACATCTGTTGCGAAACTACCATCAACACCTGCCCCAGCCTGACCGTTACCGCTTTGCTTACCTTGACCTTTCCCGTGACACCATTCGCCGCCCGCGCCAATTTTATGCCGAAGCGGCGCAGGCGTTTGGCGCGGATAATGGCAACAGCATGTCACCACAGCAGTTTGATGAGTGGTTGAGCGGCCAAAACCCGCAGAGGGATTGGCATTATGTCATATTGCTGGATGAGTTCAACGCTTTACAACGGCGGCGGGAACGATTTGATGATGATTTTTATGATGGCTTGCGCTCCCGTGCCAATGCAGGTGAAATCACCTTTGTCGTTGCCTCCCACGTTCCTTTGCATGAAATTGCGATAGCCAACGACTTTACCTCCTCGTTTTTTGGCATTTTTACCCCCGTTGACCTCAAGGGATTTGGTTATGATGAGGCGAAAGCGTCCATGTTGCGCCCAGATACACGGCCGTTACGCTTGGTGGATTTTGACAATACCAGCGATTGGGCGAAGGATGATGATACAAATCGTTACCATCCGTTGAAGTTGAACATGGCGGCCGATTTGATATGGCAAGAGCCGAATGCCACTTATGAGCAGATAAAAATTAAGTATGATAGTGATGTGGCGTATGTGTTTGGGGAAGTTGTGCATAAAGCAAAGCGCAGGAAGAGGGCGTTAGTAAAAGCGAACGGTTTTTGGCGTTGGCTGCGGGATAGGGTGAATGGGTTGACGGGTGAGAAGCCTTATTTGCTTTTTGGCTTGCTTTTTGTGTTGGTTTTATTGGCGATAGGCATAATAAACATGGATCAATTTTGGGGTTTTGTGCGGGAAACGGTGGGCGTACCGACGGTGACTCCTGTGCCGACTCTTGCTCCATAAAGTGCTAGGCACGGGGCGCATGGTGCAGGCAAGTTAAGGCATTTTGCCCCGTGCCAAGCACTTTGGACGACGATTATGAAAAAGAGAACGAAAATGTATTGGCGCGAGATGGTGCGGTTGGTTTATTGGTTTTGGTTTAAGCCGATAAGTTTGCATGGGGAGATGTTTGCGGCGGCGGGTGACGATAAATTGCTGGAAACCAGCGTGGTGACGATTTTGCGTAAACGAAAGATGCGCCGTGCGTTTTGGGGCAACAAACCGTTGTTGCGGCTGCTGGGGCAACTGTTGTTGGGCAATTTGCTGCTGTTGTTGGTTGCCACCCC
>WFSA01000189.1 GCA_015486215.1 Anaerolineae bacterium
AGTTGGGAACGCAGAAAGAGGAATACCTCTGCCATTTCAATTGTCCAAAACGTACCAGGTGCTTTAAGTCGCAAATTAATTACACGGCGGATGGCACTCTCGACAGAACCACTGCCGCAAGGCAGGCATTGTGTTTCAAATGCTTGGTATTATTGCTTGGCCTAAGTTCTTAGATGATATACGCCGCCTGTATCGGGAATCGGAATTCCCGATACCTATCTGATGGGAGTTGCGGGAATTCTGATTCCCGCAACAAATAAGATACAAAGACTTCCGCCAGCGTGTACTAGTTTATTTCAGGAAACCGCCTTATCTGTGTTCACCTGTGCAATTAGTGTCTAATTTTGGAGGTTGTAATTGCCCTAGAGGGCGTTCCGTTTTACGGATAGCTTCCATTTGGAAAAACGTAGCTTCTATCTGCATGTAATATAATCACGCTCTCTGTCACGCCATTGCAATACCGAAATCCAGCCACAAAGCTGTTCAAATCCATCACAATTTTTCCTGCCGCATAGTTCTGATACGCATTCCAAAGAGAGATGTCATCTCCGTGCAGGGGGACGGGATATTGCCACGTTGAACAATCCAGCTTTTCCTCAACAATGCTGTTTTTTGTGTATTGCGTTGACACGCTCATAACGGCGGGGGCGGGTGACGGGGTAAGCGTGACGGTGGGGTCTACTATGGACTGCGGCATAGAGGTAGATGTGGAAGGATGGGCTGGCACAGAGGCTGGAGGCGGTACGGCCGTATTCGTTGCGGCGGGGGGTGCTGTTGAAATAGGCGTATTGCTACCCGTAGATACCGTTTGAGAAAATTCCGTTTCGCTTCTACCCTGTTGTACAAGGTACTCAATCGCTTTTTTATCTGGTTCAAATGGGGTGACAGGTACAATTGCCAACCATTGTTGCTGATGCGTATTGGCCTCAGAAGTGATGTTGACAGCGATGGGCAATATCTCATGTACGTTTGCGGCCGTTCCATATTCATTATCAATAATAGATAGAGAAATAACATAACGGCCGTCGCTCGGACGTTTATCCTCCACAATTCTGAAATAAAAATCAAGCATACGGCAGCCGCCTTCGTTTAACATCGTATTGATAAGGTAACTATCGAGAAATTCTATTCCACTATCGACATGCACAATCACATCAGGGTTATACTCATCATGGGATGCGGTCAACTTTATCAATAAATGTCCACTGCAAGGGTGTGATACAGAGTCCAATTTTAGCAAATACGGCATGGTGTCATCTTTAAAAGGGTACGCGTATCTTCTCAAAATTTTGGGGAGACTTGACAGGTTTTCTATAATACTCTCGTGTAAAACGCAAGGCTCTTATGAAACCTGTCAAGTCTTTGCCCCAATTTATTGAGATGTTACGGGTACGCTTCGTTAAACTCTGATTCTGTTTCTAATAGATGAGGAGACTTGACAAATTTTCCTAATGGTACTCGTGTAAAATAAAGTGCTGATGAAATTTGTCAAGTCTTGTCCACGATTTATTGAGAAGATACCTAAAAACGGTATAAATTTGGGATTTAACATTGCGATTTGGCGGTTGCAATAGAATTAGAAAAAGAGAATATTAATATGAACCCCCTCGCTTTTTTTGCGTTATAATCCGCCGTTGATTGATACATGCAATAGGTACCCTCAAATTTTTGAAGATAGTAGCAGGAGAGATAAAGATGAGTAAAAAGAGTGTAGGTTATGTACATTTGCAATGGACATGTCCATACTGCGACGCAAAAAATAAGGGAGTAGATAAGAAATGTGTCAACTGTGCGGCGGCACAGCCAGATGATGTGCAGTTTGAACAAAAAGCTCAAGAAGAGATCATTACTGATGAGACGATCATCGCTAAGGCCAAAGCGGGTGCAGATGTGCATTGTGCGTATTGCGGCACGCGGAATGAGGGGGGAACGGCCGTTTGCCAGCAATGCGGCGCAGATCTAAACGAAGGAACAAAACGGGAATCTGGTCACGTCGTTGGCGCATATCGTGCCGATGCCGCCCCGTCCGTCGCCTGCCCCTACTGCGGCAGTGAAAACCCAGCCGATGCGGCCGTTTGCCAAAATTGCGGCGCACATACAAGCGACACCAATAAAACTCAACAGCAGCAGCCCCCGTCTCCTCCCGCGCAGAAAAAACAAAAACTGCCAATCGGCATCATCATCGGTATTGTACTGTTTCTCATCGCTTGTTGCGGCTTTCTATTCTTATCCAACCGCACAGAAGATGAAGTAGCGCGAGTGGACGGGGTTGAGTGGAAACGCACCATCAATATCGAAGCGTTAGCACCTGTGACCCATAACACATGGGAAGATGAGATTCCAAGCAATGCGATTCGCGTTGGCACATGCGTATCTAAAAAGCACCATACCCAATCCAGCCCGCCATCTACAGGAGAATCCACCGAAATGTGCGGCACACCGTATACCATCGATCAAGGCTCTGGCTTGGGCGAAGTGGTGCAGGATTGTGAGTATATCGTCTACGCCCAATGGTGCGACTACACCGTTGAGGAGTGGGCATTTGTGCGTGAAATGACCGCAGGCGGGACGGATATGAATCCGTATTGGCCGCAGACCAACTTGTCAACTGGTGAACGGAATGGGGCGCAAAACGCATCGTATACCGTTCATTTTGCCGCCGATGGTCAATCATACACGTACCAAACAACAAACGAATCTGAATACATGCAATATCAAGTAGGCACAGAGTGGATATTAAAGGTGAATACGTTTGGCTCAATCAATGAGATAACTGCTCCCTAAGTTCAGGTGACAGTCACCTAAAAGTCCAAAAGGAAAATATGCAATCAGCACGGCCGTCACGGCAAGAGTTACGCAGTAGTTTTATGTTGCCCATCGTTATCACGTTAGCGATTTGGGCGGCGGGGACACTCATATACCTTCTGTCTCCTCACAATTTTAATGACATCATCTCCCTGCTGATTGGATTGTGTTTGTTCATCTATTTATGGCGATGGACACGGCAGGTAGAAATGCGTTTGCGGCTGCCAGTCGTTATCTTCGCCCTGCCCTCCCTGATTGGAATCACAATGGGGATGACACGAGGAAATGTGCAATATACGCTATTCGGGTTCGGCATTACCGTTATATTGTTGATGGGGCAGCGACTATTACACACGCCGCTATCGTATCGTGCGGCAATGCGCTATTCTCGGCAGGGAAATGACGAAGATGCGCTGGTCTTATTGGGCAAAGCGATTGAAACACGGCCTGATTTTTGGCAGTCGTATCAATTACGGACGTTGATTTTTTTGGTGCAGGGGCATTTGATGCACGCCGAGCGGGATGGAAAAACGGCCGTCACCCTCAATCCCCGCTCCCACGAAGCGCATAACATTTTGGGGCAGGTTTATCTGGCGCAAACAGCGTTTGAGGAGGCGGTGATGGAGTATGAAACGGCCGTTTCTCTCGCCCCCACCAATGTGTTATACGCTTATTATTTGGGAATTAGTTTGTATAGAAACGGCCGTTTTGCCGAAGCCGCCCACGCCTTAGCCATTGCCACACAAGGCAGTTTGCCCACAGAAAGTTACGATCTGCTGGCATATTTCTATCTAGCCCGCGCCCTTGCCGCCAACAACGAAGAGGCCATAGCCGCCGAAGCGTATAAAATGATGAACAACTTTATAAATGGGCTGCCCGCGTTAGAAAAACAGTACGCCGAGCAGGTTGAGACTCCTCACTTAAGTATGATGAAAAAAGATTTGGGTATCATCCAACATTTTGATGTGGGTTGAAATCCGCATCTGATATAGAAAGTACGGTAACTTCTCAATGTTTCGGGGGTGACTACAACAGATGAAAGAAATAAACGGATGGTGCAGTCGAGAAAATACCCGTTCATTTTCATAATCTGCTGTAGTCATACTAAAAATAAAATAATTACCCCGCTTTATTGAGAAGATACATACAAAGTGCGCTGAAAACGCACTAAATAGTCGACATGCGACGGATTTGACCCGCTTTTAGCGGGTTTTCTGTGTCAGACACGCATTTTAATGCGCGGAAAGTTGACGATAGACATAACGAACCGCCTCCTTTTACTGGGCAGGCGGTTTTTTATTCCCCCTCATAAAGCCCAACCGAAATACTTTAATAAGAGTAGTTCATCCCAAAATTCAATCATTTCTAAAAACATATTCTGTCGTTGGAACAATACTTTCCAACGGCCGTTTATCCTCTAAGTATATTCAAAAAATATACGACGGAGGCATCAAATGGCACGATTATCAGAAGGTGAAAGAGAAAGGAAGTTAGGAAAAGTATCAAGGCTTCTCAACCGTTGCAGAGGGCTGTATGAACGAGAAGTCGCGGAGGAAATGGGGTGGGAGCGGCGGACAGCTAATAATTATTTGCGTGAATTAAGTGAACGGAAAAAGGCTTACAAAGACGGCCGTTTGTGGTTCCCTGATTAACGAGTTGGCAAAAAAACATTTTGTAATTTTCCAACTGGTACTCATAATAAGTTTATGCGGCAATATAAAATTTATATTGCCAATTATATTTCCAACATATATGCAAAGTTCAGCTTGTAAATAAGTTTGACGCATAGCGGATCATAGTTTATAATTTACCTTAATCAACAGCGTCGGCGCAGTTAATGGCATGCCACCGTATCTGTAAAAGATGAATTGAATGAGGTGAAAATATGCTTGATCAGTATAGCTGCTCACAGTGTGGTCAGCCCCTGCCCGTTGCCAAGTACGCGATATGGGAACAAGTAACACAACAGTTAGGATGCACTACAGATTTTATAGCGCAAGCTACTGGATATTCTAAAAGGATTGTACTGAAGTGGTTACAGGAACTGTCAGAAGAAGACAGAGTAGGAAAAGAAAATGGAAAATGGTATCCCGAGATGGCAGTCTCGTGGGGACACCACTTTCACTAAATACAGAGTCAGTTTAACAAGAAACGCGGTTTTTTCAAGAAACCGCGTTTCTCAGAAAAGGAGAATTTTATGCCTCGCATTAGTGAAGCATCAAAACAGCGAAATAAAGAACAATTGCTCATGCTTATTCGCCGTCATCGTGGTCTGCGTGAAGTTGAAATGGCTGAGATACAAAGTATTGGGCGCAGAACGGTAAATAATTACTTAAACGAATTAGAGAGAGAAGGCAAGGTATACAAAGATGGGCTTAACTGGCACGCGACTGATAACGCGGGTAGTTGGTTGCGTCGTTTTGAGCTAGCCGCCGATGAAGCGTTCACACTTTATTTGGCTGCCCGCCAATTTGTAAAACAATCCGACAAGCAGAATCCAATGGCGTTATCGGCACTGTCGCGGTTAGCAGAAGTGTTGAAAACAGATATTCCTGTCAGCGAGCAAATTTTTAAAGCGGCGCAAGAGCTGCGAAAGCGTAAAAAGGTGACGGAATACGAACGTATTTTTACCGTTGTTGTAAAAGCGTATTTATTGCGCCATCCATTGGAGATCACCTATCGTACAGCAAAGGATAAGGAGATAAGGACGGTTTTTAGAACATATCTCATTGAACCGTCGGCTATTGGCTATACGCTTTACCTCATCGGCCATAGCGACCATGTGGATGCGTTGCGTTCGTATAAAATCGAACGAATCATAACGGCCGTTCCTGATTACAGCCAAACCTACACCATCCCTGATGAATTTCCCGGCCTTGATATTCTGCAAAACGCATGGTCAATCATGATCGGTGAAACAACACAGCGCGTAGTTCTGCGTTTTTCACGTCATGTGAAAAAGCGAGTATTGGAGACCAATTGGCATCCCTCACAAAAATATGAGGAAGAGGTAGATGGAAAATTGCGCTGGTGGGTGGATGTGGCCGACACCACCGATATGAAGCCGTGGATTCGCGGCTGGGGCAGTGATGTAGAGGTGCTGGAACCAAGCAGTTTACGGCAACATCTAGTTCATACGACAACACAGTTAGCTGAAACGTACAAATTACGGCCGCCTGCTCAAAAACGGCCGTTTCAATACCTATACGCCAAAACAAACCGCCAGAACCGCGATCAAATACACCTTTTACTCTATCACCTGATTGATGTAGGTACAGTCGCTCAAGCGATGTGGCAAACCGTTTTTACCGATAGTTTTCGTCAGCAAATGGCAGATATGCTGAGCCTTACCCCCGTTGAAGCGGGGCGATTCGTCGCTTTTATGGCCGCTTTGCACGATTTAGGCAAAGCGGGGCCAACCTACCAAAATAAATATGCCCCGCAATGGCTGTGCGATAAATTCAAGGAGATTGGATTGTTAATAGCCGCTAAACATTACAACCACGCCACGCAACAGAGTCCCCACGCCACCGTCACTGCATGGGCATTGCCCGCATTATTGACAGAATATGAAAAATATGAAGATAGGTTTGCCAAGAAAATAAGTGCCGCTCTAGGCGGGCATCATGGTAGTTGGCCTAGCCCATACGCCACCGACGGCATCAACGATGATGCTTGTCCGCTGTGGGATGAAATGCGCCGTGACCTGTATTGGGAATTACGCGCTGTTTTTCCGCCGCCACACATCACGGTAAAACTGTCTACCTATGCGTTAAATACAGTTTTGACCCTGCTTTCTGGCCTTGTTTCCGTGGCCGACTGGATTGGCTCTAATGAACATTACTTCAGGATGGAAGGGGATGTTATCAGTACACGGGAATATGCGGCACAAACGGCCGTTTCTGCCCAAAACGCATTGCAAAAATTAGGATGGCACGGCTGGAAGCCCACTGGCGATAGCCGACGCTTCTCCCAATCTTACGCTTACCTTAATTTCGACAAACCACGTCCCATACAACAAGAAATTATTGATGCAGCCATTGATTCCCCTGCCCCCACATTGCTCATCATCGAAGCCCCAACAGGCATTGGCAAAACCGAAATCGCCCAATATCTGACCGATGTGTGGTTGCAAAAGCATGACGGACGCGGTTTCTATATCGCCATGCCCACCCAAGCGACCAGTAATCAGATGTACAAGCGCACCAAACAGTTTCTCGACCATAATTATCCCAATGATCTGATTAACATTCCCCTTGCACACGGCAGTGCGATGTTTGACGAAGATCAAGCCAAAATCCAACTCAATGAAGTCGGTGATGATAAAGAATCAGGCATTGTTGCTATGAGTTGGTTTGTGCAAAGGAGCAAACAAACCTTGCTGGCTCCCTTTGGCGTTGGCACAGTAGACCAAACCTTGCTCGGTGTATTGCAAACCAAACATTTTTTTGTACGTTTGATTGGGCTGAGTCACAAAGTTGTTATATTTGATGAGGTACACGCATATGACACGTATATGTCCACGTTATTTGAACGGTTACTGCGCTGGCTGAACGCCATCGGCACATCTGTTATCATGCTGTCGGCTACGCTGCCAGCCGCAACACGGCAAAAATTTGTCAAAGCGTATAGTGGTCAGCCGCTGTTGCCTGATTTTCAGAATTCAATTCCTTATCCGGCAATGACGATTGCCCACGCCCAGCAGCCGCCAAAAACTATCCAGCTAACAAAGCCCTCAAATATCATCCTGCATCTCAATTGGCTGGCTGATGATTCTCCGCAAACTATTTTTGAATGTCTACAAACCGAATTGATTGATGGCGGCTGCGCGGCGGTTATTTGCAATACAGTTGGCCGCGCCCAAGCGATCTTCGCCCTGCTGGAAGCTGCACGGCAAAAAGGGACGCTTGATATCGAAGAAGAGAATCTCATTCTTTTTCATGCTCGTTTTCCATTTGCGTGGCGTAAGCCAATCGAAGATGAGGTATTGTCTAAATTTGGCAAACCAGATGATGAGACCGGCGTGGATAAACGGCCGTTTCCACCCCAAAAATCCATCGTCATCGCCACCCAAGTCATTGAGCAAAGCTTAGACCTTGATTTTGACGTGATGGTGACCGAGTTAGCCCCTATCGATCTGATGCTGCAACGTGCCGGCCGATTGCATCGGCATGAATTGCGGGATGAAAATCGTCGCCACCCGCGCCAACTCACCATCGTGCCGCCCGCGTTAGAAGACGGGCTGCCAGATTTTGGCGTAAATGAATACATTTACGCACGGTATATCTTATTGCAAACATATCGCCAGTTGCATCAGCGGCAAGCGTTGTCTATTCCAGAAGAAACGGCCGTTCTCATCGAAGCCGTTTACACAAAAACAATCCAAGATGCCGATGCACAATGGCAAACCGCATTGCACGATGCTTACCAAAAAATGAAACGGAAGCAACGTATTCAAGGCAATAAAGCAAAACAGTATCTTGTTAAACCGCCAAGCGATTACCGTCTGCTGACGCAAACAACAGCGGGGCTGGAAGAAGATAATCCCGCCGTACACCAAACATTTCAAGCGAAAACCCGCGACATCGCACCGGGCATCACCCTTATTTGCCTTTTTCAGGCAGAAACGGGTGTATTACTGAATAATGAAGACGGCACACCTCCCTTTGATCATCGCGCCCCGCTTACACCCAAAATGGCGCGTGATTTGTGGAAAAATAGCATCACCGTACAGAATTGGACGCTTGTTGAGCATTTCAGCCCCCAAGAAGATGCTGTGCCGCCGTCGTGGCGCAAACATGCCGTGTTGCGCTATGCCCGCCCCGTTATTTTTAACGAAAACGGCGTTTATCGCTTTGACCATAATAATAAATCGTATGAACTTAACCTGAGTCGAACACTCGGCTTGCAACTGATTAATCTTTCCAAATTAAAGGAGGACGCATGACTGAACAATTTTCATTCAACCTGATTGACGAAAAGTGGATACCCTGTATTCGAGGACAAGACGGCCGTTTAATTACCCTGACCCTGCGCGAAACATTGGCGCAAGCAGATGAACTCGACGACATCGTTAGCGACACACCATTGCAAACATCCGCTCTTTACCGCTTACTCATCGCCATTTTGCTGCGTGTTTATCAACCCACAATCGCCGATTTTGACACATGGGAAAAAATGTGGCGCGATCCCGCGTGGGACATGGCTCTGATCAACCCTTATTTGGATGAATGGCATCATCGGTTTGATTTGTTTGATGAAAAACGGCCGTTTTACCAAAGCGACAGCGACGACAGCCGCGTGCGCCCCAAGCCGCTCACCAGCATTAAATACGGCAACGGCTTTCTGCATAACCCGCTATTCGATCATGATAATGATGAAGACGGACTAGCACTCACGCCAGCAGAAGCGGCGCGTAACTTGCTCGCCGTGCAAGCATTTGGACTAGGCGGTGGTCATAAAGGAATGTTTAGCGATGCCCCGTGGTCAAAAGGAATCCTCTTCTTTGTGCAAGGAAATACGCTCAAAGAGACCCTATTTCTCAACTTACTACCCTACCCCGATGAAGATCGCGGCGGCATTGGCATTGCCGACACCGAAGATGACGCACCCGCTTGGGAACAAGATGATCCCTTTGCCCCTAAAGATGGAACGCCGCTTGGTTATCTCGATTATCTCACATGGCAAAATCGGCGTATCTTATTTTTCCCCGAATGGCAGAATGAGCAACTACTTGTCAAACAATGGCAGGTTGGCGGTGGACTTTCTTTAACGGCTGATATTAGCGATCCGTTCAAATGTTACCGCGAGCATAAAAAACACGGGCGGATCGTCTACCAGTTTAACGAAAGCCGTGGATTATGGCCGAACAGTTACGCCCTTTTTGCCCCCATGAACGTGGGGACGGATCAGACATCTGTGCCGCCGGCCGCCTTTATCCACCTCAGGGAGTTGATGGACAAGCAATTGCTCAAAGCGGATGCCGTTTATCGTTGCAAAGCGATGGGGCAAGGAAAAGATCGCGCCAAAGTTGAATATCTGCGCGAAGAACGCTTCCCTTTTCCGTTGCGTTACCTGATCGATGAAGCGTTGCGCGATCAACTGCGCGATGCGTTGCAGCAAGCTGATTCAATCGCTTTTTACCTTCGCGGCTCATTGCGACGGGTCGGCTTTTATCTTTACCTTGTGAAACCAGACGAGATCGGTTGGAAAGGCGCGGGAATCAATCCCAAAGTATCAAAATTCATTAGCAAATTGAGCAGTGCCGACATTGACAACTGGGTACGACATACCGAAGCTGATATTTACTTCTGGTCAGCGTTGGACGTGCCGTTTCAGGAATTTATTGCACGCTTAGCTGAAGATAATGCAAACGAAGCGATGGCGTGGTGGAAAACAGAAATACGCAGCGCGGCCAATCATGCTTTTAAAAAAGCAAAACAGTACGCACACGAATCAGATCGCGCCTTTCGCGCTATTGTGGAAGGACAAACTTATTTAACCCGCCAGCTTGATGAAAAGCTCGGCAAGGAGGAAAAGAAATGAGTAATGTATCCAATTTTATTGACCAATTAAAAGGGTGGGGAACGCGGGAAACGGGCGACCAGCGCACGGCGATGGCCGAATTGCGGCGCGGTTTGCAAGAATTTCCCCATCTTGCCCCCTACATGCACAGGTATATCGCCCCATTTACAAGTTACCCGAAAGGTAAAGACAGGTGGAAAAAGCAGTGGAAAAAGCAAACGTATTACCTAACGGCCGCTTTATTCGCCCAATTCCATTCTGGTTCCCAAACTGCTCAATACAGCAGTGAAAAATATATCAATATGGGAACATATTTCCATGATGCAGCTAAGAATAGTGAATCGAAAGAGTCCATCGAACGCCGCTTTAATGCGTTGCTCACCGCTCACCCGCAAGACCTGCATTACCATTTACGGCAAGCCATCGCCTTTCTGCACAGCGAATCAAAGAAAGGTGCCAACATTGCCATCAATTGGGAAAAGATGTTTTGGGATATTTGGGACTGGAACGATGACGAAAAACGGCCGTTAATCCAAGAAAAATGGGCTGCCAATTTCTGGCACCGTGACTACCCAACCAAAAAAGAAACCGAAATTAAAAATCAAGGAGAATAAGTATCATGTTTATCGAATTACATTTAATCCAAAGTTTTGCCCCTGCCAACCTCAACCGCGACGATACAGGCAGCCCCAAAGATGCCATTTTTGGCGGCTCCCGCCGCGCCCGCATCTCTTCGCAAGCGTTCAAAGCCGCCATCCGCCGCGAACCTGTATTTGCCGAAAAAACTAAAGTTCCTGTAGGTCAACGCACCAAACGCATGGCAGGGGAGATAGCTCAACGATTAGAGAATTTGGGACGAAGTGCTGATGAGGCAAGGCTTGTTTCTGAAGCTTTTGCCGGAGCCTATGTTAAGAAAAAAGTGGAGAAAGAAAAAACAAATGTCTTGGTTTACCTTAGCGAAGAAGAGTTTGATTGGATGACCTTACAATTGCATCAAAATTGGGATATTGCTCTACACGAAGTTACCGAAAAGAAACCCAAAGAAAAAATTATTGACGTTCTGAGGAACGAATTAGTTAAGCAGACGAAAAACCGCACCAGCGCGCCAGACATCGCCCTTTTTGGCCGCATGTTAGCCAGCAATCCAACCACAAACATAGACGCAGCTTGTCAAGTTGCCCATGCCCTTTCCACCCACGCCGTCCGCATGGAAATGGATTACTACACCGCTATGGATCATCTCAAACCAACCGACGTTTCCGGGGCGGATATGGTCGGGTTTACCAGCTTCAACTCCGCTTGTTACTATCGCTATTTGCGAATTGACTGGGGGCTGTTGACAGAGAATCTGCAAGATGATGGGTTAGCCCGCCGCACCGTTGAGGGATTTTTACGCGCAGCGATGAGCGCGATCCCCACCGGCAAACAAAACGCCTTTGCCGCCCAAAACAGCGTCAACTTTGCGATGGCTGTCGCTCGTGACGACGGTAAAAGCTGGAATTTGGTCAATGCGTTTGAAACGGCCGTTAAACCCACACACAACCCCGACACAGGCTACATTGCCCCATCCATTCAAGCATTAGATGCGTATTGGCACGATCTGACCAGCTTTTACGATGATAGTGAAGCAAAAGCAACGGCCGTTTACGTCATGAACAAACACCAATCCGCCCTCACCCATCTGGCCGATTATCGTCAAGACACATACACCCAATGGATCGAAACCATCATTGAAGCCCTGCCTGCCGCCGCGCAGAAGGAGTAAGCCATGTCCACCTTATTACTCCAATGCGTTGCCCCGCTGCAAGCATGGGGAACGCAAAGCAATTTCAGCGTACGCGACACAGGCCGCGAGCCGTCCAAAAGCGGCATCATCGGCTTGCTGTGCGCCGCTATAGGGCGACCGCGAACCGCCCCGCTAGACGACCTTGTCCGCTTAAAAATGGGGGTGCGCGTAGACCGCGAAGGGCAGATTTTGCGCGATTTCCACACCGCTGGGCAAGGCGGTCTGCATAAAGGATTCCTTAAAGCAGATGGCAAAGGGCACAGCAAAGGCACAATTATCTCTAATCGGTACTACCTTGCCGACGCGCTCTTTCTGGTCGGCTTAACGGGCGATGGGCAACTGTTACAAACCATACATAACGCCCTGTTTCATCCCCACTGGATGCTTTTTTTAGGACGCAAAGCGTGTCCACCCGCCCGCCCTGTGTATCTGCCCGATGGCTTGCAAGATAAATCATTACACAATGCACTCAAAGCGTATCCGTGGCTTGGTCAAAATAAAAAAACACACCAGGAACTAAAGGACAGCGATCAACGGCTACGCCTTGTGCTGGAAGATGCAAAAGAGGGGAGTGGTATGCGAAAAGACACCCCTCTCTCTTTTGCAAAAGGAAGCCGTCGCTTTGCACAGCGTCGATTTAAGGTGAAGTGGACGGAAAAAGGAGAATTTCCTCCATTTCGCCACCCATTCCGTAAACCAGAGGAGGCGGTGACATGATCTATCTTTCTCAACTTATTCTTAACCCTGCCAGTCGCATGGCACAAAAGGAAAGCCGACGGCCGTATGAACTTCACCGTACCCTCATGCACGGTTTTGCTGATAAGCGGAAAAACGGCAGCGTCCTTCACCGTTTGGACATCAATCCATACACGGGAATGATGGCATTGCTTGTGCAATCGACCGTTGAACCAAATTGGCAGCCGTTGACAGAAATTGGGCAGGGGGCGTATCTACTTTCTCCGCCAGCATGGAAGATGGTTGATCCATCTTTTCAGAATGGGCAGCTTTTTCAATTTCGCCTTACCGCTAATCCATCTGTTAAACGAGAGGGCAAACGCCATGCGCTGCGTAAAGAAGAAGATCAACGCCGCTGGCTAGAAACAAAAGGCACAGGCAGCGAAGGCAAGAAACGGCCGTCTAATGGTTTCAAAATTGTGGAGATGGATATTCACGCTGGCAGCAACCAGCATGATGACATTCACCGCGACGATAATAACAAGCACCGCTTAACTGTCTACACCGTCCAATTCAACGGCCGTCTCCAAATCACAAACACCGAAAAATTCAAAACAGCACTAGAAAAAGGCATCGGCCCCGCCAAAGCATTCGGCTGCGGCCTGCTTTCATTAGCACCCACTTGACCCATCAAGCTAGACCTGACAGGTTTTTAAAAACCTGTCAGGTCTAGCTTGACCGCACCTTAACAATTTAATAGCAAATTCAGCACAAAACGACCGAAAAGCGGTCGCAGGAGACCCCCATGCAAAATCTACACGAACTACCCAAACTATCAGACAGCCTCAGCTACCTCTACGTCGAACACGCCATCCTCGACAAGAAGCAAAAAGCAATCGAATACATCAAAAAAGACGGCCGTACCCTCATCCCCACCGCCAACCTCTCCGTTCTGATGCTCGGCCCCGGCACATCCATCACCCATGCCGCCGTCAAAACGCTGGCCGACAACGGCAGCACCATCTTGTGGACAGGGCAAGACGCAACCCGCTTTTACGCGCAAGGGATGGGTGAAACGCGCAAAGGGCATCGTCTGCTCCATCAAGCCAGCCTCGTCAGCGACCCCGCCCTGCGCCAGCGCGTTGTCGAACGCATGTACCGCTTCCGCTTTGATATCGAACTGCCGCCAGACCTAACCCTGCCCCAAATACGGGGCAAAGAAGGGGTGCGCGTGCGTCAGGCATACGCAGAAAATAGCCGAAAATACGGCGTGGAGTGGAACGGCCGTCGATATGATCGCGGCAGTTGGCGCAACGCCGACCCCATCAACCGCGCCATCTCCGCCGCCAACGCCCTGCTCAACGGCCTCAGCCACAACGCCATCGTATCCGGCGGCTACAGCCCCGGACTCGGCTTCATCCACACTGGCAAACAGCTATCCTTCGTCTACGACATCGCCGATCTGCTCAAGGTCGATTTCACTATCCCCATCGCCTTCGCCACGGTGGGGCAATCGCCCGACAAAGTGGAAAGCCGTGTGCGTGCTGCCTGCCGCGAACAGTTCAAAAAGAAGAAATTGCTTCATTACATCTTGCCCATCATCGATAAAATGCTCGATTTGGATAGCGACGAGCCGTCGATGACGATTGACGATATCGATATTGACCCCGCCTTGCCCACCCCCTTATGGGGACGGATTGAAGGGACAGAAGGTCAGGATGGAGGCCAACGATGATAATTATGATTTTAGAAAATGTGCCGACAGGATTACGCGGCGAAGTGAGCCGCTGGCTGTTAGAACCGCAAGCAGGTGTTTTTGTTGGGCATCTTTCTGCCCGTGTACGTGATAAATTGTGGGACAAAGCGTGTCAGGCCAAAAAAGCTGGCAGTGTTTTGCAAATCTGGTCAACAAACAACGAACAGCGTTTTAAAATGCGGATGTATGGCGAAGGCAGCCGTCGTATCATCGAAAATGAAGGGCTGCAATTGATAAAAATCCCACATGATTTAGATAAATTAGCTAAAGGAAGTGTCATCAAGGCACGCTTACAAAAACTGGCAAAAGACCCTGTATCTGGGTAGAATAGCCACATTCGCACCCGTATATAGTGTTCAAACCCGTTAAGGGTTTTCCCCACACCCGTGGGGATGAACCGTAGCACCCCGCATTTGCGGCCGCTTCTCTATCCGTTTTCCCCACACCCGTGGGGATGAACCGTGATTGCCGCTGTTGGTATGTATGATCTGGAATGTTTTCCCCACACCCGTGGGGATGAACCGCCCAGTTTTGCCATCATCAGCAGTGCGGGAAATGTTTTCCCCACACCCGTGGGGATGAACCGCCAAGTTGATGATCATCTCGTCTAATTCGCTGGTTTTCCCCACACCCGTGGGGATGAACCGCCCTGGGGGTAACGGCCGTTGTCAAGGATGGTGAGTTTTCCCCACACCCGTGGGGATGAACCGAG
>WFSA01000190.1 GCA_015486215.1 Anaerolineae bacterium
GATGGTGTTGTTGTCGGCAATGTTTGCTTTGTGGCGACGGCGTTAGGGTCGATGGGGGCAAATGCAGACGCTTCGTTTGGCTCGCTCGTCTCATTCAGACCGAAGGATGGCATGTTGATAACGGCCGTCGGTAGCGGCGGCGGCAAAGTCATTGTGGGGACGAGCGTCGCCGTTGGCGCATTGATTGCGCTTGATGCAGTGCTTAATGCTGTTTGCGGCTCTTCCGCCGCACACGCGATCAGTAGAAATAGCAGAAGAAACAGGGAGACAATTCCACCCCGATTCATGATTAAAATCCTCCGCGCTGGGCGGCAACAGCCGTTACCTCAGCGGCCAATAGTGCCATCTCAGCTGCCAGTTGATCAACTTCCGTTGTCCATGCGGCAGCCAATTCTCGATCCTGCAATCCGACCCCGTTGATTTTTACATTTAATCCAGCCGCCAAAACGGCCGCTTGTGCCATCATCACTGCCGCCGCCGCGTCGGTAACCGCGTTCACATTGCCGATGGCCGCCATTTGCACGCCCAATCGCGCCGCATCTCGGCTCAATCGTGCCACTTTTAGCGGGACTTCGCCCGTGTAGATGGTTGCTTTTTTAATGGCGGCTTTCTTTTCTTCCCCTTTCAACGCTTTATTCCGCCAAACAGCCATTAATTGCTCAAATGAGGCCGCATCTTCGGCGATGGCATCGGTTAAGGCTTGGCGCAGGGAGGCGGCTTGGGTGAGAACGGCCGTCGCTTCTTCATTCACAGCCGCGTATTTTTTGCGTCCGGCCGTCAATCCAGCCACCATTTGCGTTAAAGCGGCGGTCAATGCGCCGGCCAATGCCGCCGCCGATCCCCCTCCCGGCGTAGGTGCTTTGGAAGCGGCCGCCTCCAAAAAGGGGATGGGCGTAATGTCACTCTCAACCGCTTCTGCCAGACGGTATTCCAAAATTTGGTCGTCGCCCATCGCGTCTAATTGCAAATAGTAACGGGCGGCTTCGACTAACGCCTCTTGTGGAATCAGCCCGATCAGTTCGGCATGGGTGATGGACAGCCCGTGACGGGCGGCTTCTCGGCGTACTGTTTCTTGAACGTGGTGAACGGCCGTTTTCTTAAAATTGGTAAAGTTCATGCTCACCTGCGCCTGCCCTTCAACCAAGAATCCTTTCGCCTGCACAAAACGGAATCCACCGCTGCTAAAACGGATCGTTTTGGCGATTTTGTCGGCGATCTCCACCTTGTCGCTATTGAGATAAATGTTGTAGGCGATGAGAAACGGCCGTACACCGATCACCGTCGCCCCCCATTTTCTTGGTTCGGCAGGGCCAAAATCGGGTTTGCGGTCACGGTTTGCCGCTACTTCGCTTTTCCATAACTCATATTCTCCCCGTCGAATGGCAGAGAGCTTTTTGCGGGCGGGGGATGTGGCTGCACGGCCGTATAAATAGACCGCCACGCCCAATTCGTCACCGACGCGCTTGCCCACTCGCTCGGCGATAGCGACACATTCGGCAATCGTCACCCCTTTCACGGGAATAAATGGGAACACATCTGTCGCCCCGATGCGGGGATGTTCCCCTTCTTGCTCATCCATATCAATCAACGCCGCCGCTTTGCCGATGGCACAAAAAGCGGCCTCTTCAACGGCCGTCGGCTCGCCGACAAATGTGATGACGGTGCGATTATGGTCAGCGTCCGCGCTGACATCCAGCAATTGCACCCCGCGCACGCTCCGTATGCTGTCGGCGATAGCGTTGTAAATTTTGGGGGAACGGCCGTTGCTAAAATTAGGTACACACTCAACAATTTTCTGCATCTCTATCTGTATCTCCACTCTCTATCTCCACCCTCTATCTCTCCCCGTACCTTTGAAAATAGCATCGTATTCCGTAACGCATTTGTCAAATGGTGACGGGCATCATTTCGGACCGTCCCTTCATGGACGAATCCCAGTCGTTTGGGGATAGCCGCACTGCGGATATTTCTCTCATCACAACGAATTTCGACCCGTTCCGCATTCAATATCTCAAAAGCGAAAGCGGTAATCGCCTCTACCGCTTCAGTGATATACCCTTTACCTGCATACGCCGTATGCACCCAATACCCGATCTCAAATTTGGGTACATTCCAATCAATGCGATGCAAACCACTGCCGCCGATGAGAGTGTTTGTCCCCTTCAAAAAGATCATCATCCATAAATCTTCACGCAATAGCCAGCGCACATTTCCTTTACGGATATTAACCTCATACTCCTCTTCATCAGGAATATCAACCGCCCATGGCAGCCACTGCTTTAGCTCTTCTTGCGATTCCAGCGCGGCATTACGCACGATATGACCATCGCCCAGCAAAGGGCTGCGAATGGTGAGCCGCTCGGTATCGAATGTGTGGGGAAATTCTTTTAATATCGGATTCATTTTATCACCTTGTTTTGTCAAGTTATGTGATCATGCAATGCAGATATGCGATGCAGGCATTACTTTACAAACGGAAGCGATTATGTGAGCGGTTGGTTAATTTGTCAACGATTTTTGAGGGATTGGAAGGATTGTATAGGTAAAAAAATGAGGTGGCAAACTAACGAGCGTTAGTTTGCACACCTCTGGGGGGGAGCCACAAATAGTTTAGCAATCTACCTTGATCGCGTCAACCGTTTTTATAGAATTGGCTGTGCATTTTTGCACAAAAAGCGTCCCATCTGTTGTGCGCCATTTGACCCCCGATTGAAATCGGTGTCTGTTATAGACGGCAGGTTTAACACGCTTTTAGCCTGTTTTGTGTAAATAATCCGCGGATTACGCAGGCGAACGCAGATTGAACCTTAAAACCTTGCGAAAACCTGCGGAATCTGGACATGGTTCATTTTATGTGAAATGATCTTTACCCTTTGTGGACGGGCACAAGGCCGCGCCCCTACGATTTACTCCTGTAGGGGCGACCATAAAGGTCGCCCAATCACGCAACAACTGTAAGGAACGAGGATTTATTTAACTACCAAAGTTGTCACTCCCGCCCCCACCTCCGCAATTGACATAACATGTGAATTGCGGGGAATTTATGCGTTATGATTGTCGTGATCGTTTTCGTGATCGGTTTTTTTCGATTTTTCGATCACGAAAACGATCACGATCACGAATTAAGGCGAGGTTGCAATCGCCCTAAGGGAAAACTCGTAAATAAC
>WFSA01000191.1 GCA_015486215.1 Anaerolineae bacterium
ATACTGGTATAGGGATGGACAAAGCCGATCTAGAAGAATACCTGTCAACTGTTGGTAAAGGCGCTACTCGTGAAGCGAGAGAAGAAGAAAAACTTGAAGGGTTAATTGGTCTTTTTGGCATTGGCTTTCTTTCCGCCTTTGTCGTCGCCGAAAGGGTGGAAGTACGCACCCGCCGCTTGGGGGATACACAGGGGTGGCTGTGGACTAACGCTGGGAAACAAGAATATGTTCTTGAACCATGTGAAGTGGCAGAAACGGGGACAACCGTAACCGTCATCTTACGCGGCGATGAGGAAAAAGGGGTTATCCACCATGATGAGGTACGGGATGTCATCCGGCGTTACGCCGACTTCTTGCGCGTTCCCATTCACCTCAACGGCAGCCCCGACCCTATTAACGCCATGCGTATGCCTTGGGATCAATCGGGCAAAAGCGAAATGGAAATTCAACTGGACACCCGCATTTACCTAGAACTAATTATGCGCGATAGCGTTCTGGAACAGATTCCTGTCAACCTCCCAGATTTTGAAACCACTGGTGCTCTTTACATCACCCGTTCCCGCCATATACATCGTCAAGGGCCACGCGCACTTCACCTTTTTGTCAACCGGATGTTCATTTGCGAAAAAGAGACAGACTTGCTTCCCGAATGGGCTGATTTTATTAATGGCGTTATTTGCGTCAGCGATAAAACCCTCACCCTAACCGCTGCCCGCGACAATTTTATCCGAGACGAAAAACTCAAACACTTGCAAAGCGCATTAGGCGATGTCGTTATCGAACACCTTGAGGATTTATCAAAAAACGATCCAGGATTATTTTCAAAAATTTTGAGTTATCACGATTTAAGTATTAAAGCAGCCTGCTATTATTACGATGAATTTTTTGACAAATTTGCCGATTTATTGGAGTGGCGCACCAATAAAGGCACACCAACAACCTATGCTGGTGACTTCACGCACGAATGGCGTACCTTACCTAAAATTCTGGAACTATTACCCAAACCAGAAGGTGAACGACAGCCACTACCTTATTTTTCAGATAGAAGCTCAACTAATCAATACTTCCAAATGGCAGATGCTGCTGGCTCCATTGTCGTTGATGCCAGTTATGGTTTTGAATCCTCACTTCTTAAAGCGTATGTTAAACGCGCCGACGGTAGGATTCGTTTGATGCCAGTTGATCAAGAAGACGATCCCAATGTGTTCCATAATCTGCAAAATGATATTGACGATAAGCTGAAACAATTGGCAGGGTATATGTCGCAAGTTATTCATCCTGGTGGAACAGGTAAGATTAGAGTAGAAGCAAAATACTTTGACCCCAAAGAGTTAACCGCCATTATCCGTCACTCAGGTGCCAGCGATGGGTTACTAAAGGCACGTGAAATCCTGAATGATCCAACCAGTTCTAGCGAATTACGTGAAATGGCACGTGAAATGACTGTCATGGCACGCGGTGCTTCTCAACGAATGATATTGAATGCTAGCAATCCGATGGTACGGAAATTAGCCATACAAAGTTTTGAAGACAAGAATGTGTTTGAAATTATGTTGGGCATTTACAACAGTGCTATTTTGTATAATCAGGAGTTGATGACACCGCAAAACGCCAAGATATTTTACGAAGACTTTCAAAGGTTGCTCAGGCGCAGTCTTAACTATGTTGTTGATCAAACGACATTGGAACAGCGGGAGATGGCGTTGGCGCGGGAACAGGAGGCGTTGCGAAAAAGCGATACGCAGGGCGAACAACCCAAGCACCTGATATTCTTTTTGATGACTCCTTTTGATCCAGTGTATAAGCCCTTTGTCAAAATTGCACGCGAAGTTATAGAGAATCGTTTTTCCTGCCAGCTATTTGTCGCCAGTGATCGTCAATATCAGGACACCATTATTGAGAACATCCGCTTCCATATGAATCAAGCACATGCCTTCCTAGCCGAAGTAACTGATGCCAACCCCAATGTGATGTTTGAACTGGGTGCAGCGCGTTTCGATCTGCGAAATCGTCCTATTGTGCTTTTGCGGCGAGAAGGCAACCAAGAACTTCCAGTAGATTTGCAGGGGCGAATTTATGTTGATTATGGCGAACGCTCAGGCGATGAATTAGCTGATTATTTGGAAGAAAAATTACGCACTGATGAACGAATCAAGCTGTTATTAACCAAGTCAGGGCGAGAACATTATATCTCCCCGACCCGTTTACAGAGTTTCGCTGGTCGTTTGGGGTTAGCAGTAGATGACAAGGTTTGGCAAGGTTTAACGGAGCAGTATCCCACCCAAGAGTCGTGGGGTAACGCATCCCTGGATACGGTTAAATCCGTATTGAAAGAAAATGAGGATTTGGCCGATCCTGTATTTAAGCGCATTCAGAAGGGGGTGTCTGAATTAGAAGGATAGTCAAGCTGACTCAGTTGTAAAAAGCCTTTCGTGTTTGGGGGGAAACGGCCGTTTTTGTTCCCTGTTGGGCAAAATGGGGCGTGGTTGGAGGTGGGGAAAACGGCCGTTTTTGGTAATAAAATGAATGTTCTAGCCTATCAGAGCCTGTCCAATATCTCGCGTCGTGTATCCAAGTGAAAACAGTGAGCGAATTAAGAGATCCATTGAAACAGAGTTGTTAGCGGCTTCCATCTTCGCTACTCTTGATTGCCCCGTGCCA